>JACRLG010000028.1:210808-383290 GCA_016235345.1 Deltaproteobacteria bacterium
GGGAGATGAACACGTCAGCGCGGTCGGACGCACCAATTCCCTGAGCTTCTTTTTTTCTTCTTTCTTTCCCTCTTACCCTACCGGCGGGGCCTGGGGGGGCTCACGGGAGATGAACACGTCAGCGCGGTCGGACGCACCAATTCCCTGAGCTTCTTTTTTTCTTCTTTCTTTCCCTCTTACCCTACCGGCGGGGCCTGGGGGGCTGAGGGAGATGAGATGCAAGGAAGGCGAGGAGGGCGGGAAGGACGCGTACTAAAAGTACGCGACGCGCCGCCCGACGAAGTCTGACGCCGCAGCTCGCTCCCTCAGCCCCCCAGGCGGCAGGCGGGGCAGAGGAATTGGTTGTCCTTGGCCGCCATGCACTTGTCGCAACAGGGCTTTTTGCACTTGGGGCAGATCACGTCCGCGAAGCGGTCCGGGTGCCAGGGGCAGATGTTGGCCCCGGCGCGTGGGGGCGCGGGGCTTGAGAGCGCTGCTTCGACTGCCTTGGCCGGTGAAAAAGAGGGCGGGGTGTCGCGGGAGCCGGGGGCCTCGTCTCCGGTCTTTTGGGCCGGGCTCACCGGGCCTTCCTCCTTTGGGGAGGGAAAAGAGCGCGTTTCGATGGTCCCGGACAGCGCGGATGCCTGCTCCTCCTGCTCCTTTACGGGCGACGGCGCGGAAATGGCCGGGCCGTTTACGGGCGGCGGTTTGGGGGCCGGGGAGGGCTTGGGGGCGGCCATGTTGTTCAAGTTGTGGAAAAGGGTCTTGTCCGCCGGGTCGTCGTCCTGTATCGATTCGTCGTCAATGCGTTCATCCGGCCTCACGAAGCGGTATTTCACCGTGTCGAAGGCGACGGTCATGCCGGATTCCAGGCGCACCCTTGTGTGGGGGCTTATGGGCTTGTCGTTTATTATGGTCTTGTTGGCGGAATTCTGATCCTCTATGTAATAGGCTCCGTCCTTGAATTCTATGACGGCGTGAAAGCGCGAAATGGCGGGGTTGTCTATCACCACCTCGTTGCCCTTTTTGCGGCCTATGCGGGTAATGGGGTCGCGGATGATGATGGGCAGAAAATCCGGCGTGCCCGAAAGAGGGAGCATCTCGGCCTTGGGCTGGACGGGCTTTCTGGAAAGATCGGGGCTGCCCAGAAATATGGCGTCCCGTCTGAGTATTACGCTCTTGTGGGTTCTTTTCCTGTGCATGAAAAACAAGACTGCGGAAAGGCAGGCGGCAAGCAGGAGGCCGCCCAGAAGCACAAGGCCGGAACCGGCTTTTTCTTCGGCTGGGGGCGTTGCCGGGCTGGCGGGGGGCCGGACGGCGGGGGCGGGCTGCGGTACAGCGGTCGCGGTTTCAGGGGCTTTTTCGGTCTCGTCGGGCGCAAGGGCCGCTTCGAGGACCTCGTTAAAGACGCCCCTTATCTCCTCCGGCAAAATTGCCCTGTAGTAGCCGCCCGAAGTGCGTTCGGCAAGGCTCTGGATGAGCTGGTAGTCGGCTTCCTCGGTGAAGGCCGCGCCGAATATGCGCACCCCGTTTTTTTTGCACTGGGCCGTGATGTCGGTTAAGAGCCACTCCCTCTTTCTTGCGTCCTCCTGCCTGTCGCCGGTATCCACTATGCCGTCGGTGAGGAAAACGATGATCTTGCGGCTTTCCGGCCTGCCCTTTTTAACAAGCTCGTAAAGGGCGCGTTCGATTCCCGCCGGGCTGTCGGTGAAATCATCGGAATAATCAACTGCCGTGATTCCCGAAAAAAGCGCGTCAACCGCGCCCGCGCCCGAAAGCAGGATAAGGGGCACGGTCTGCCTGGCCAATTTTCCGAAGACCACCATGCCGCAGGCAGAGCCTTCGGGCAGGCTCTGGATGAAGTTTTTCACAAGCTCCCGGCTCAGAAACTTCGGGTCGTTCTTCCTCATGCTCCGGGAGTTGTCCAGAACCAGCACAACGTCAAGAGTCGCGTCGCCCGAAGGCTCAGCCGAAACCTGGCCGGGAATCCCGAAAGCCGCCGCCAGAAGAACAAGCATCAAAAGGCCCGCGCCAAAACGCCGCATAAGTCCGTCCCCCCCTTTGTCCTGTATCGGATCATTATCATTTACACCAAAAAGCGGTTTCGGGCAATTCCTCAATAAGGGTTGGCTGCATCGGCGGGAAAAAATGCATCGGAAGGGCGGCCCGCCTTTTTCCCAAGGCCCCGGATTTCAATAAAAATCATATTTTTGGGCCAATCGTTGACACTCGTGTTGCCTTGATGTTTTTTTCCGTGTTATACATTTTCGTTTATGAGAATTTACCGTGGGGAAAGGCGCAAGCCCAACTCTTTTCCACCCAAACCTGCCAAGGAAGAACCATGACACTGGATGAAAGACGCAAAGACGAACTTACCGGCTTAGGCCTCACCAACCTTGGACAAATTTACTGGGACAAGCCCGCTCCGAGCCTTTACGAGGAGATAGTGAGGCGAAGGGAGGGAATAATCTCCTTCATGGGGCCGGTGGTGGTAAGAACCGGGCATCACACCGGGCGTCTTCCCCACGACAAGTTTTTCGTCAAGGAGCCCACGAGCTGCGACAAAATCTGGTGGGGGGATGTGAACAAGGGCATGGAAGAGGCCAAGTTTGACATCCTCTACAGAAGGATGCTGGCCTATCTCCAAGGCAAGGACCTCTTCATCCAGGACTGTTACGGCGGCGTCGACCCGCGTTACCGGGTGCCCATCAGGGTGATAACCGAAAACGCCTGGCACAGCCTGTTCGCCCGCAACATGTTTTTGAAGATCAGGGACAGGGACGAGCTGGAGGCCTACCGGCCCGAATTCACCATAATAAACGCCCCGCGCTTTCACGCTGTGCCCGAAATCGACGGCACGCGCTCGGAAGCCTTCATCATAATCAACCTTGGCCGCAAGATCATACTGATCGGCGGCACCAGCTACGCCGGGGAGATCAAAAAAAGCATCTTCACCCTCATGAATTACCTCCTGCCCCAGAAAAACGTGCTTTCCATGCACTGCTCCGCAAACGTGGGGGATAAGGGCGACTGCGCGGTGTTTTTCGGGCTTTCGGGCACGGGCAAGACCAGCCTTTCGGCGGACCCGGAACGCAAACTCGTTGGCGACGACGAGCACGGATGGAGCGACAACGGGGTCTTCAACTTCGAGGGCGGCTGCTACGCCAAGGTGATAAGGCTCTCGCCCACAGCAGAGCCCGACATCTACGCCACCACCCGCATGTTCGGCACCATCCTGGAAAACGTGGGGATCGACCTGGAAACCAGGAGGATCGACCTCAACGACGCCAGCCTCACCGAAAACACCAGGGCGGGCTACCCTCTAACCCACATAAGCAACGTGGTGGAGGAAGGCTTTTGCGGGCACCCGAAAAACATCGTGATGCTCACCTGCGACGCCTTCGGGGTCATGCCCCCCATCTCCAGGCTCACCCCGGAGCAGGCCGAGTACCACTTTCTTTCGGGCTACACCGCCAAGGTCGCCGGAACCGAGGTGGGCCTCACCGAGCCGTCCACCACGTTCTCCACCTGCTTCGGCGCGCCCTTCATGGCCCTTCCCCCAAGCGTCTACGCCACCCTTCTGCGGGAGAAGATAAAGGCGCACAAGGTCAACTGCTGGCTTCTGAACACCGGATGGATGGGCGAGCCCGCAGGAAAAACCGAGCGCATCCCCATACGCTACAGCAGAGCGCTTGCCAAAGCGGCCCTTTCCGGCGAGCTTGACGGCGTACCTTACGAAACAGAGCCCTTTTTCAGGCTTTCCATACCCCAAAGCTGCCCCGGCGTGCCGCCCGAAATACTCAATCCGAAAAACGCGGCAAAGGACTGCGCGGAATACGAAAACCGGGCCAAAAGCCTTCTGGGCAGTTTCAGGAAGAATTTCGACCAGTTCGCGGATTGTGTGTCGCCTTCTGTGCGCTGCCTTCTGGATTAGCAGCCCGTCTAAAAAGGCAACTATACAGGCTGATCAAAAACGATGAGCCGCAAGGCGTGCGAAAAGCCAATGAGTCAAGCGTACTAAAAGTACGTGACGGAATTGGCTTTGATGCGCGAACACTGCCGGATCGCGTTTTTGGACGGCCTGTTAACTTCCAGGGTCCCCGGACGGAACTTGTCCGGGGCCGGAAAAAGAAAAAACCGTGACCGAAAAAGCCAAACCTTCAATGATAAAGGCCCTGGCCAACCCGCGAATGCTGGTGAGCCTTCTCATGGGCTTTTCCTGCGGCCTGCCGCTTCTTCTCACCATAACGGTGCTCCAGGCCTGGATGAAGCAGGAGGGCGTGGACCTTGGATCCATCGGGCTCATCTCCCTGGTGGGCCTGCCGTACACGGTAAAATTCCTGTGGGCGCCCTTTCTGGACCAGATCACCCTCCCGTTTCTGGGCAGAAGGCGGGGCTGGCTCCTGGTGGCCCAGATCGCCCTTATGGGGGCAATAGTGGGCCTTTCCCGCTCGCACCCGGCCCAGTATCCGTGGCTCATGGCCCTGGCCGCCCTTGGGGTGACATTTTTTTCCGCCTCCCAAGACATCGTGGTTGACGCCTATAGGCGCGAGGACCTCACGGACGAGGAACTGGGCCTTGGCTCGGCGCTTTACGTCAACGGCTACCGTCTGGGGATGCTCCTGGCATCCGGCCCCGGCCTCATAATGGCCGACTACATGCCCTTTTCCTCGGTCTATCTCATCATGGCTGCCTGCATGATTCCGGGAATCGCCACCACCCTTCTGGCCCACGAGCCCAAGGTGGAAGGCAGGCCCCCGCGCACCCTCCGTGACGCCGTGATCCTGCCTTTAACCGAGTATTTTTCACGTGAAAACGCCGTCTGGATACTTATCTTCATCCTGTTCTACAAGCTTGGCGACACCATGGCCTCGTCCATGACCATCCCCTTTTACCTGGACATCGGCTTCACCAAGACCCAGATAGGTGCGGTGGTGAAGCTCTTCGGGTTCTGGGCCAGCCTTGGGGGCTCGCTCATCGGCGGCATTCTCATGGTGAGGCTCGGCATCAACAGGAGCCTGTGGATTTTCGGCGCTCTCCAGGCCGTGGCCCTCATCGGCTTTCCCATCCTGTACTGGTCCGGCACCAACACGGTGCTGCTCGCCGTGGTCATCACCCTGGAGAACCTCTGTTTCGGCATGGGCACATCGGCCTACGCTGCCTTCATGGCGTCAATAACCGACAAGCGTTTCACCGCCACCCAGTACGCGCTGCTCTCAAGCCTCATGGGCATACCCCGCGTGGTGATTTCAGCGCCCACCGGCTTCATGGCCGAGGTCATGGGTTGGCCGGTGTTCTTCTTCACCTGCATGGCCGCAGCCATTCCGGGGCTTCTGCTCCTGGTGAAATTCGCCCCGCTGTGGGCAAAAGAGGCGGCTGACGGGAAAGCGAAAAATGGCATCTGATTTAGGCGAAAGCGATCTTGCCGCACGGGGGCCGGACATTTCGGAGGTTCGCGCCCACCTAATGGCCATGGAGCCCGAAAAGGCCCATGACGCCATTCTGGACCACCCCTGGGCGACCGCCCTGGTGCGCTCCTTGGCGAGCCAGGACTTTTACCTTCTGGTAAAGGAAATCGGCCCGGAAGACGCCATAGAACTTCTGGCCCTGGCTTCCCAGGAGCAGTGGCGGCACTTTCTGGACGTGGAAACCTGGAGCCGGGACCGCCTGGACCTTTCGCGCATGGACTACTGGCTTGACATCCTCCGCCAGGCCGACCCGGACCGGCTGGTCAGCTTTCTGGAAAACGAGGAGCCCGAAGCCTTCAAGTTCTGGCTCAACAAGAGGGCCAAAATAGTGGCCCTGGACGAAGACGAGGACCCCACCGACCTTCCGGGCGACTGGTTCACCCTGGACGGCTCCATGTACCTTCAGACCATTTCGGACGACACGCCCGAAACAACCGCCGGAACCGAACCCGCAACCGATACTGCAACCGAATCGGAATCATCCGGGGTGGACCGGGACAACCTTGTGCGGGCCATTCTGGACCGTCTGGCCGGAAGCGATTACGAGATATACCGGGCCTTTCTGTTCGAGACCAACGTGGTGATTCCGAACGAGACCGAGGAGGAGCTTTTCAGGCTCAGGAACGTGCGCCTTGCCGAGCAGGGCTTTTTGCCCCATCACGAGGCCGTGGCGGTTTACGCCCACCTGTCGTCCAGGGACATGGCAAGGTTCCGAAAGGCCGGGGAACCGGCCAAAAAAGCGGAAACTCCCCAGCCCCTGCCCCTTTTGCCCGGCTTCACCAGAACGGCGGGCCTTTTTACGGACGCCCTGGCCCGGTTGAACGACCCGGAAACCCTTCTTGCGAAGGAGGAGGAATTCGCGGCCCTGTGCAACCTGATCGCCTCTGCGGACCAGATACGGGTTAACGGCAGGGACGACCTGGCCGCAGTGGTGCGCAAGGCCTGCGGCTACATCAGCATGGGGATCGAACGCCTTGGCGGCAGCGCCCCGGAAGCGGCCTCGGCCCATATCGGGCAATACCCACTGGACGCCCTTTTCCGCCTGGGTTATTCCTCTGTTCTGGACATAAGGGCAAAGGCCGTTACATGGCGCAAGGAGGCCTGGTTCCAGCGGGTCGGCCTGCCGCTCGATTTCTGGGGCGAAACCTGGCTCGGCCACTTAGGCGGGCTTTTGCTCAAAAAGCCCCTTTGCTTCGACAACTACCAGTCGGGCAGGCTCTACCGGGAATTCGACAGCCTTAACGACGCCAAAACGGCGGAAAACGCCCTTTCAAAGGTCATGGCGCTGGATTCCTTCCTTTCCGGCTGGAGTGTTGACCAAGGATTTCTCAAGGTTCCCGGCCTTTGCTGGGACGCCATGATTCTTACGGTCTGGGCCAGGGACTTCTGCGGGCTCGCCCCGGAGTTTGCCAGGCTCACCCGGAGCGAGTTCAAGGATTTCTTCACAAATCTGTGGGATGCGAGCCGACCCGTTCAGAGGGTCTCCCTGGAAGCGAAAAAGGCCTTTCTGGAATTTTGCGTCAAAATGAGCGGCTGGGACGAGGAAAAAATCAGAACCGGCTTGGGCGATGTTTTCGACGCCCTCTTCACCGAGCTTGAGGAGGAGTACGGCGCGGTGGCCGTATCGAGCCTGGAGCCCGCTCTGGTGCGGCATCTGTGGGCAATGCCTTGAGCGCCCGTCTAAAAACGCGAATCGCTGTGTCAGACTTCGAGGCGCGGTCCGCCACGTACATTAAGTACGCTTGCTCCCGCGCCACTCGTCAACCTTAGCGCTTCATCGTTTTTATCCAGGCTTAACGTCGCGCCTTCTCAAAGGGTGCTAAAAATAACGTACATTAAAAGCAGGTTGATCGATTTTTTTGACGGGAGTTTTCCGGGGGTCGTTTAAAGGTCAGCATCCGGTTGGCAAGGCTGACCGACATGGGAGGAACGTCTGATGATGCGTGTAAAAGCTGTCCGTTTTTCCGCCGTACTCGGTTTCTGTCTCGTTTTCATTTTCGCTTCTTCGGTTTTTGCGGCAAACGCCCCAAAGGCGAAGGCGGCCCCGGCCAAAAAGGGCAAAATTGTGTGGCGGGTGGCCACTGTGGTTCCGGGCGGCATGGGCTGGAGCAAGAGGGCCAAGGAAATCCTCCTTCCCTACATCGACCGCTTCACCGGCGGCGAGCTTGACGTCAAAATCTTCTGGGGCGGCATCAAGGGCGACGACGACGCCATCCTCAGGCAGGTGAAAAGGGGCGAGCTGGAAGGCGGCGGCTTTTCAGGCTACGGCACTGTTGCGGCATGCCGGGAATTTTCCGTTCTAACCCTTCCCTTTTTGTTCAAAAACTTCGATGAGGTGGATTTCATCAGAAAATCCATGTATCCCGAGTTCGACCGACACGCTGAAAACAGGGGCATGAAGCTCCTCTTGTGGGTTGACCAGGATTTCGACCAGATTTACTCAATGAAACACGATCTCACATCCCTGGCGAAAATCCGGGCTTCCCACTTCGTGCGCTGGTACGGTGACATAGAAAAGCACCTTTTTACCACCCTTGGTGTTAAGTCCACACCGGCAAGCATAACGGACATAAACCGCATAATCGGCAAGGGCGAGGTTGACGCGGCAATCGCTCCGGCCATGTGGGTTTTAGGCTCCCAGATTTTTCCCTTCGTCAAATACATCCTGCCGGTAAAGGTGCGCTACTCGCCGGTGACGGTGATGATTTCCAAAAAAGTCTGGAACGCCGCCCCCGAACAATACCGCATAGATTACATGAAGGAGCGCGAGGCCATAACAAGGGAGTTCAACGATTATTCCCGCAAGGACTCCGAACGCTGTATGCGGGCGATGATAGCCTACGGCATTGTGGAAGTGAAAATCGACCAGAAGGAGGGCGCCCAGTTGCAGGCCATGGCGAAAACCGTCTGGAAACGCGCCGCCGGCGACCTTTATCCCCAGAGCCTTCTGGACGAGGTGATTGCTAAGCTGGAGCAGTACCGCAAAGCAAAAGGCTGACAGGCGAGTGGGCAGACTGGAATCGAATCTTTTGGACATGGCCCGGCTGGAGGACCTGGCGGCGGGCGACAGCTTCGTCCACCGGCTGGACCCCAGGTCCAAGGTCATCGTGACCGCATTTTTCCTTGTCACGGTGGTCTTGCGGGACAGCCGCGACCTTTCGGGCCTTCTACCCCTGGTTCTCTACCCGGTGGCGCTTCTGGCCGTGTCCGGCCTTCCTGCGGGCTACCTTGCGGGAAAGCTCCTTCTGGCAAGCCCCTTCGCCCTTCTGGTGGGAATCTGGAACCCCATCCTGGACCGAGAGATCATAGCCCACGTCGGCCCCTTCGGGGTGTCGGGCGGGGTGATCTCGTTTTTGTCCATCATGCTGCGTTTCGCCCTCACACTTTCGGCGGCCCTCATCCTGGTGGCGGTCACGGGCTTTGACCCCGTGTGCAGGGCCCTCACCAAAATGCGCGTCCCACGGGCCTTCGTGGTGCAACTGGGCCTTTTGTACCGCTACATCTTCGTCCTGGCCCGTGAGGCGGGCCGCATGATGAGGGCCTACTCCCTACGGAACCTCGCGGACGAAAAGCCCACCATGCGCATGTACGGCACTCTTTTGGGGCATCTGCTCCTCAGGGCCATCGACCGGGCCCAGAGGATCCACATGGCCATGCTGGGCCGGGGTTTTGACGGGGAAATGCGGATGATGCGGCCCATGCGCATGACCGGCGCGGATTTCCTGTACATCGCCTTCTGGACCGGCTTTTTCATTCTGACCAGGGTTTACGACCTGCCGCTTCTGCTTGGAAGCCTTGCCACGGGACTTGCGCCATGAGCCATCACATCGTTGAGGTGAAGGACCTTCACTACAGATATCCGGGCGGAAAGCGCGAAGCCCTTTCCGGGGTCGGCTTCCGCATAACCCACGGCGAGTGCGTGGGCATAGTGGGGGCCAACGGGGCGGGCAAGTCCACCCTCCTGCGGCACCTTAACGGCTACTGGGTGCCTGAAAACGGAACTGTGCAGATCGGCGATTTTCCGGTGACCAAAAAAACCGTGAAGTACGTGCGGCGCACGGTGGGAATGGTTTTCCAGGACCCGGACGACCAGCTTTTCATGCCCACGGTCTACGACGATGTGGCCTTCGGGCCGCTCAACATGGGACTTGAACCCCAGGAAGTGGCAGAAAGGGTCAACCGGGCGCTGGAAACCGTGGGCGCAGGCCACCTTGCCGACCGGCCCCCATACCGCCTTTCGGGCGGCGAAAAGCGGGCCGTGGCGGTGGCCACGGTGCTTTCCATGTCGCCGGACATCCTGGTGCTGGACGAGCCCACATCGAACCTCGACCCCAGGGCAAGAAGAAGCGTGATGGAGCTTCTGCGCAGCTTCGTCCACACAAGGATCATAGCCACCCACGACCTCGACATGGTGCTGGACCTCTGCCCGCGAACCATCGTGATGTGTGAGGGAAAGGTTCTCGCGGACGGCAACACCCTTGAAATATTCAAAAACGACGAGCTTCTCTCCCGCTGCCGCCTGGAGCGGCCCCTAAGGCTCCAGGCCTGCCCGGTGTGCTCAGGAAGCGTGTTCTTCCCGCCGGTGTTTGATTGAGGCGAAGTTGCATTCAAATAGAAATGGAAAAATTCCCGGACGAGGATGGGACCGCTTTAGGAAGGAAGAAGGGGTAATATTGTCATCACAATATACATGCACCACATAATCACTATTACTATCTTAAAACTCCACTTATTTTTATCAGCATAAAAAATCCTTAGGTTTGTCTCAACTCGCCCCATTACTAATGAATCACAAATAGAAAACAGAATAATCAAGGAACATAATGCACTTATAGTGACCTCTTTAAAATTATCAGTTTGGATAATATAATAACAATAAATTATAATATTTATTAAATATACAAAAATTACTTTTGACGTAATTACTCTTTTAAATATTATAGATATATTACCATAATATTTTTCCTGGATATATAATTTTTGATCCATTGTTTCAGTTTTTTTTGTGCTACATTCAGATTTATTATATTTAAAAATAGATAGTATAAATGCAATTAACAATAATATAACCCCAAGTAGCTGAAAAATAAAAAATGTTTTTTGCGCGCTACTCAAAAAGCTCATAACAATCATTAAGACGCCGAACCCCAATAGCAACCTTACGATAAAATAACTACTCTTTTTACTTACCATTCCATCGAGTCTTTCATTGAAGATGAATACTATCGTATTCGCACCATTTTCCTCGCTGACGGTCCACTTCCCCTCTCACCCCGCCTGCACGCCGCCTTTGCGCCGTAAAATCCCCAGGGTTTTGGTCATGGGAAGTTCGTCCCAGAGGCCGGAGGCTTTGGCAAGCTCGTAAACGTGGCGGGGGGCCTGTCCGCCCTCGTCGGGATCGAAGAAGATGTCGTGGATGACCAGATACCCTCCGGCCTTCACGAAGCCGCTCCAGTTCACGTAATCGGTGGTGGCCGCCGAAAAGGTGTGGCCGCCGTCGATGAAGACGAGCCCCAGGGGCGTGGTCCAAGATTTGGCCGCAAGGGCGCTTTTGCAGACCAGCGGTATGACGGTGTCGTCAAGGTCCGCGAGGCTCAGGGTCTTGCGGAAGAAGCGGAAGGTGTCCATGAGGCCCGTCACCGGGCAGACCAGTTCCGGGTCGTGGTAGGCCTCGCCCGGCTGCTGCTCCTCGTTTCCCCGGTGGTGGTCTATGGAAAAGAGCACCGCGCCGTTTTCCCGGCAGGCCGTTCCCAGAAACAGTGTAGATTTTCCGCAGTAGGAGCCTATTTCCAGGCAGGGGCCGATTTCCGCCGCCAGAAGGGCTGTTTCGTAGAGCCTTTCCGCCTCTCCATCATCCATGAAGCCCTTCACCGGCAGGGCCAGCAGCCCGCTCACCGTCGTTTCAGCCGTATTTCCCATTAATCCGCCTCCAATAAAAAAGGCCCTCAACGGGGCCTTTCAAAAATCAAAATCAGATGGCTGCCTCACCCAAAAGCCCGATTCCTTACCAGCCTGTTGAAAAAGGGCCGAGAAGACAGCCTGGATAAAAACGATGAGCCGCAAGGCGGGCGAAAAGCCAATGAGTCAAGCGTACTGAAAGTACGTGACGGAATTGGCTTTGAAGCACAACACAGCGGATCGCGTTTTTATCCAGGCTGTCACTGGTAGGTGCGCGTATCCGCCAGGGCCTTGTCCTCCGGTTTGACCTCGGTTCCGTCGGCCCGGAAAACCGCCGCGTCGGAGTTGGTCTGGCGGGCGGCGTAAATATTGTAGATTTCCTTGACCCGGCTTACGTAGGAGCGGGTTTCGGGAATGGACGGGATGCGCCTTCCGCATGAATCCACCGCGCCGGGACCGGCGTTGTAGGCGGCCAGGGCCAGATCGACTTCGTTGCCGTAATTGGCCATCATCTGTGAGAGGTACTTGGACCCGCCCATGATGGAATCGCGGGGGTTATAGGGGTCTTCGATGCCGAGCTTGCTGTAGTTGAAGGGCATGACCTGCATGAGGCCCTTCGCCCCCTTGGGCGAGCGCGCGCGGGGATTGAAATTGGACTCCACCTTTATCACGGCCTTGACGAGCGCGAACTCCAGGCCGTAGGTCTCGGCGGCTTCCCTTATGATGTTGTCGTAGGTGTCGCGGTCGGTGAAGCGCGATTCCCGGCTGGCGTAGTACCTGGCCGCCCGGACCTTTTTGGATGAGGTGCGGGAGCGCTTTTCCCTGATGAAAACCCTGTAGCCCTTGTGCTTGGGGGTGTCCGTGAAGTGGGTCACGCCGTCTTCGTCAACCCAGCGGAAAACGTCGGCAACGGCGTTAACGCCCGAAAAAAAGAAAAAAAGAGCGGAAAGAAACAAGGTTCCCGAAAGAAGAAGCGGAAGGCAGGTATTTCGCTTTTCAGTCATGAAGCCCCCTGGTCAGGGTTTACTCAAAATGTCGGAAAGCCTTTTGGCATCGCCAGGGCTCACGACGGTGAACTTGACCCCCATGCCCACGGGCCTGGCGACCGGATCGTTGGTCTGGCTGCGGCTCCACGCCACCGTTGCGGTGACGGACATGGGTTTTTCATCATCCGGCAGATGAATGTCTAAGGTGAAAATCTCGCCCTGGTTCAGGGGGGTCGGGGTCTTAATGAAAAGACCGGTTCCCGATACGTTGTGCGTGTATGCTTTTACAAACGAGCCCTTGTCCTTGAAGGTGAGGGCCAGTACCTTTGGAATTCGCAGCTCCCGGCGGCAGTCGGTTTTTCCCACGCAGGCGTCGGTGGTCTGCTTGAGCCTTATGGCAAGGCTTTTGATGACGAGCCTGAAGGTCGGGGTCATCTTGTTGTATTCGTGGTCCAGGCTTTTTCGGTCTATGACCCCCACCACAGTGTTCCCAAGGGCCCTTGCCGATGCGGTTCGCGGGTAGCCGCCTATGAAGGCCAGCTCACCGAAAATCTCGCCCTCGCGGGCAACCGCTATCACAACGATTTTTCCGTCCACCAGCCGGTACAGCTCCACGGCCCCCGATTCCACGACGTACACCCAGTCGCCGGAGCTTTGCTCCTCGAAGATGACCTGGCCGTCCTCGTAATGTTCCTCTGAAACCACGTCAATCATTCCGGCCTCGTCGAGCCTTTCCCCGTTCAACCCGTCCCCTCCCTGCCGCTTTCAGCCTTGTGAAAGTGTCTGTTTCCGGTCCATTTCCGGCGGCATATTTCGAGGGGTAAATTCACCTTACCCTAAATTGACGCCTTGTTCAACATTAAAGTGATCTTACGCGAAATCGAAGGACATCTGGGTCGGCCCCAAGGGCCTTTTTTTTGCCGGGCCGCGCGGGCGGTCTTCTTCCAAACAGTCTGAAATCTCAGCTAAAAACGGCGAAATGGCTCGATCTTCGGTGTTGCCGAAAACAATTCTGCGGCTGGCGGCTGTGAACCGCAGGACCCTCCGGGCGCGGGTGGCGGCCACGTAAAAGAGGCGGCGCTCCTCGCCCGGATCGCCCGGTTTTCCGGGCATATGAAGGGGAAAAAGCCCGTCCTCGCACCCGGCCACGAAAACCGCCTCAAACTCCAGGCCCTTGGCCGCGTGAACGGTCATGACGGCCACGCGCTGGGCTTTTGGATCAAAGGAGTCCTCGTCCCTTGCCAGGGCTGAAAAGGAGAGGAAGCGGGCCGTGTCTCCCCCGAAATCATGGGCCTTTTCCGTCAGCCTTTCATATGCGCTTTTCGGGCCGCCCATGGTTTCGGACACACCCAGAAATTTTCCGGCAAGTTTTATTTTTTCCGCCACGGTCCTGCCCTTCATGTTCTCCGACAGGATGCCGAGATCGGTTCCAAGGGCCACGAGCTTTCTTTGCGGGGCAAGGTCCAGGCCCGGCATGGGAAGGCGTCTCGCCTCGTGAAGGGCGTCGAAAAGGCTGGCTCCAAGGCGGGCCGAAAAGTCTTCAAGGGCGCGGATGGAAGCCTCGTTGACTCCCCTCTTGGCGACCCTGAATATCCGGGCCATGTCGGCGTCGGTGGCGGCTTTTTCCGAAAAACGAAGAAGGGAGAGGATGGCCGGGTTGGGCTGGGCGTCGAAGAGATTTTTCCTGTCCACGATCTCAAAGGGGATGCCGCTTCGGGCGAAGGCTTCCGAAATCGGGCCGAAAAGGGCCTTTACCCTGACCAGCACCGCGAAGTCCCCGAAGCCGAAATCCCGTTGATCCGCCCCTGCCCTGCCCGAATCCATGGAAAAATGGCTGGTTCCTCCCACCATGTTCTCGATGGCCGCCACTATGGTTTCGGCCTCGGCTGCGGGGGTGGCCGGGCGCGACAGGCGGATGGGGTTCTCCATCGGGATGCCCGATTCCAGGGGCTTTTTGGGCGTCCACAGGCGGCCTTTTTCCACGATCCGTGAGGCTGCGCCCAAAATGTTATCGCTGCTCCTGTAATTCCGCCAAAGCTCCACCACCCGCGCTTCCGGGTAGTCGTGGACGAAGCGGGTGAAGTAGCCCACGTCCGCGCCCCGGAACCCGTAGATGGCCTGATCCGGGTCGCCGATTGCGGCAAGGCTCGCGCCCGCAGGGCATAGCGCCCTCACCAGCCTGTACTGGCTGGCTGAAACGTCCTGGTACTCGTCCACCAGGACGTGCAAAAAACGGCGCTGGCATTTTTCCCTGAAATCCGGCTCGCTCTCCAGCATCCGAACCGTGCGGTAGAGAAGGTCGTCGGTGTCCAAGGCCCGGTTCCGGGCCAGAATGCCCTGGTAGGCGGAAAATGCTTCGGGATCGAGCCCCTCCCCAAGGTCGGGCTCGGCAACGGGTATCCACACCCTGTCCTTGGCCCGGCTGATTTTTTCCGCCACCTCGGCGGGCTTGGCGCCGGAAACCCCGCAGGCGGCCAGGGCCTTTTCAACGAAGGCCAGCCGGTCGGCCTCCGAAATCACCGAAAAGGGCCTTTCCCGGCCCAGGGTTTCGGTGAGGAGCATAAGCCCCAGGGCGTGGAAGGTGGCGACGGTGACGCCGGACGCTTCGGGCAGAAGGGCGGATATCCGCTCCTTTAGCTCTCCCGCCGCCTTGTTGGTGAAGGTGACCGCCAAAACGCTTTCCGGGGCCGCGCCCAGGTTTTTCACAAGATGGGCCGCACGATATGCCAGTGTGCGGGTCTTTCCGGTGCCGGGGCCTGCCACTATGAGAAGCGGGGCGGGAGGAGCCTCCACCGCCGCAAGCTGCTCAGGGTTCAGTTCCGGGGCGGCGGTTTCGGGCGCGGACAGCTTGGGGTGCGCGGGCTGGTCGGTCTCTTGGGAAATTTCGTCGGAACCGGCCTTTTCAGCTTTCTTCCTCCCTGCCCTCTTGGGCTTCAATGTCTCAGGAGCCCCGAAAAGCGCGTCCTGCCCAAGAAGGCTTTCGCGCTCGCCGGGGGCGAAAAGCCCGATTTCGCCGTAAACCCCGTCGTAGCCCGGAATCAGTTCCACCCGGCCCTGGCGAACCCGGCTCACGGCCTCTGCCAGAAGCGGGATCGGGAGCCTCGAAAGGGCCGCCGTGTCAGCGTTCCGAAGAACCCCGATTTCCGGGCCTATGGCCGTCAGGACAGCCTCGTAGGCCGCGTTCACCCTGCCCGTGTCCGGGCCGCAGGAAAAAATCTCCGCCAGGATTCCCGAAAGCCCTATAACGCTCTCGAAAACCTGCCTTTTCGGGCATTCCGCTTGATTTTTGCGGTCGGCAAGCTCGTTCACCCGGTAGAGCACCCCAAGGGTCAGGGGGTCGCCGCACACGGGGCATCTGCCCGAAAGGCGTACGGATTCTTCGGGATCGAGCCGGACATCGCATTTCCGGTGCCCGTCCGCGTGGTATTTTCCCTCCTCCGGGAAAAACTCCAGGGTGCCGATGAACCTTTCCGGGTCGCCCGTAACCAGCGCATCCTTAATATGATGGTAGGAAAGCTCCGTATCGAAGATGTTGGCCTCGCGCCCCAGTTTTTTGGCGGAATGTGCGTCGGAGTTGGACACCAGCACCCAGGGGTCCAGGCCCGAAACCCGCCGGTTCATGGGAGGGTCCGACGACAACCCGGTTTCGAGCGCCGTGATAAAGCCGGTCAAATCCCCGAAGCACTCCTCTACGGCATCAAAACCCGATTTTTCCCCAAGGAGCGAAAACCAGGGGGTCCAGATGTGGGCCGGGATGAACATGGCTTCCGGCGAGCACTCCAGGGCGATTTCCAACAGGTCCCTGGAATCGAGCCCCAGGATGGGCCGTCCGTCCGATTTTATGTTTCCGATTTTTTCGAGCCTCTTGTTGAAGCGGGAGGCGGCTTCAAGATCGGGGAAAAATACCAGGTTGTGGACCTTGCGGGTCCGCCCATCCTTCTTGTAAATATTTGAAATCTCGACTGATAATATGAAGCGCACCTCCGCCCTGCACGATGGCGGAACCGTTTGATCCACCGGCCCGGCGAAATCGTCCTTCAGGCGGAAAAGGCCGGGTTCGGCGGGAACGAGCTTTTCGGAAATCTCGGCGAACCAGGCCGGATGCGTGAAATCCCCCGTGGCCACGACATTCAGCCCCTTTTTCTGGGCCCAGAAATGGAGGTTCTCGAAATCGAGGTCGCGGGCCGTGGCCCGGCTCCACTTGGAATGAATGTGCAGATCGGCCAAAAATTTCATGGGGCTCTTTCGGGGTTGGCGTTTTCTTGTTGTACGCGAAAATCAGACGGGTTATACACCCCTCGCCCCATCAAAAACAACCTGGAGGAAACATCATCATGGGATTTTTGTCCGCGTCGGTGGCCGTAACCCGATACGCCGTAAACGGCGAGATTGCCGAGCCCTTCATGGAAACCGTGGCCAAGGGCCTTTCCGCCAACGTGATCCAAGAGATCAACGGCGACCCCCAGAAACGCTCGGTGGGCTGGGCTCCATTCGACAAGCCCTACACGCCGGATTTTTCGGCGGCCAGCTTCGTGGTGGCCGACACCGTGGTTTTCTGCCTTCGCATAGACAAGAAATCGCTGCCCGCCGGGACCGTCAAGAAGATGTACGCCGCCGAGGTGGACAGGCGCTTGCGGGAGTCGGGCCGGGAGTTTCTGTCCAAGGATGAGAAAAAGGAAGTGAAGGAGCATGTGGAAAACGTGCTTCTGATAAGAATGCCTTCGGTTCCGGCGGTTTACGACGTTCTGTGGAAGTACGGGGAGCAGCGGCTCTATTTTTTCTCCACCCAGAAGGCCGCCAAGGACGAGCTTGAAACCCTCTTTTACAAGAGCTTCGGCGCGCCTTTGATACCCCTTTTCCCCTTCACCACGGCGGAAACCTCCTGCGGGCTCACCGACGCCCAGATTGACAGCCTGGCCCAGGCCGCCCCCTCCACCTTCGCAACGGAGTAAACCGACATGCTGGACGTTAACTACAGCTTCAAACGCTACGGCTTCCTGGGAAACGAGTTCCTCACCTGGCTTTGGTACCTCACCGAAAACGACCAGAAGGCCGTGGCGGAAATACTCAAGGAATCCATCACCTTAACCCTCGGAAACCGCATAGCCCTGGAAAAAAAGAACAAGGACGACGTGGAAAGGGTGACGGTTAAGGGCGACACGGCCAGCATGGACGAGGGAATCCTGGCCCTGCGCAAAGGCGCGGTGGTGAGCGAGGCCCACTGGGTGATGGAGATGGCCGACTCCAAGTGGACCTTCACCATAAAGGGCGCGAGCCTGGACATCGCGGGCCTCAAAACCCCGCCCACGGCCCCCATAAAGATGAACGCCGAGATCGAGGGCGCGGTGCTGGAAAAGACCTCCCTCATCGACCGGCCCGTGAACGCCGTCAACGCGCTTTTCGCCGCCTTCGCAAAAATCCGCATATCCCCGGAATGGGAGAAGGTGCATGTTACCAGAATGAAGAACTGGATCCAGGGGGTCTGAGGGAGCGATCTGCGGTGTCAGGCGTCGACGGGCGGGGCGTAGCGTACTTTTAGTACGCGTCCTTCCCGCCATCCTCGCCTCCCTTGCATATCATCTCCCTCAGCCCCCCTGGCCGTGGCGTGAATGCAGGCTTGCAGGGTTTATTAGCGGGTCGGGCTGTTCCGCTGGATGGTATTCCTGATTTGATCCGAACCTAACACAACGTAATTCTTGACAAACGCAAAATTTCCGTCCAAAATGCAATCACACTGCATATTGGACGGAAATTTCATGTACAGGCAAAGAACAATCGAAGGATATTTTCGGCGGGCGTCGGAACAGTTTCCGGTGATGCTGGTTACCGGCGCGCGCCAGGTGGGCAAGACCACCTTTCTGTCCCGCATTTCGGAAGAGGGGCGGCGATACGTCACACTTGACGACCCACTTCTTTTAAACCTTGCAAAAACCGACCCCGGCCTTTTTCTCTCGCGTTTTTCCCCGCCGGTCATAATCGATGAAATCCAGTACGCGCCGGAGCTTCTGCCCTTTATAAAAATGGAGGTGGACAGAACCGGCCTTCCCGGCCTTTTCTGGCTTACCGGCTCCCAGCATTTTCACCTGATGAAAGGCGTTTCCGAGTCCCTGGCCGGAAGGGTGGGGATAGTGCGGCTCCTTGGGCTTTCCCGCCGGGAGGCAGAAAACGCGGGCTACGACTCGCCGCCCTTCCTGCCGGACCCCGTTCTTGTCCCGGACCGCCTTGCATCAGGCGGCGGGCTAGGATTGAAGGACCTTTACCGGACCATCTGGCGCGGCTCCTTTCCCGCCTTGGCCCTAAACCCCGGCATGGACCGTGACCTTTTTTACTCCTCCTACGTGGAAACCTACCTGAAGCGGGACGTGCGCGACCTTGCAAGGGTGGGGGACGAGGCGGCCTTCACGCGGTTTCTGCGGGCCTGCGCCGCCCGCACCGCCGGTTTGCTGAACATGGCGGAGCTTGCCAGGGACGCGGACATCGCGCCCAACACCGCCAAAAGCTGGCTGTCCATACTGGAAGCATCGGGAATCGTTTACCTTTTGGAGCCCTTCCACGCCAACGTCACAAAAAGGCTCATAAAGACCCCCAAGCTGTACTTTCTGGATACCGGGCTTTGCGCGTGGCTTACCGGATGGTCCAGCCCTGAAACCCTGGAGGCCGGGGCTCAGGGCGGCCAGATTCTTGAAACCTGGATTTTTGCGGAGCTTTTAAAAAGCTTTTGGCACAACGGAAAAACCGCGCCCTTTTTCTTTTTCCGGGACAGGGAGCAAAACGAGATCGACCTATTAATTGTGCAGGACGGAACCGCATATCCGCTTGAATTCAAGAAAAGCGCCGCGCCCAAAAAGGAGGACGCCAAGGCTTTTCCGGCCCTGTCCAAGCTAAAAATCCCCGTCGGCCCCGGAGGAGTCATCTGCCTCTACCCGGATTTCCTGCCTTTGAGCGATGGAGTGTTTTCAATCCCCGTTGGGGCGGTGTGAGAAGACAGCGGCAGTGGGCAGTCGCAACCGTAGGTTGGGCTGAGGAACGAAGCCCAACAATTGATCCGGCAAGGCGTGTACCTTCTGCCTGCCGCGCTGCCTGTCGGTGTGGAATAAAAGTTGAACCAATCTTAGGTTGGACCAAAAAAATATGGAATGAAATCAATTTGTTGGGCTTCATTCCTCAGCCCAACCTACGAGACCGCCAGCCTTAGACAACAGTGGCACCAATTCGATCTCTCAATCGCGCTATAAAAACTTCAAGTTTATGCTCATCCACCGTATCATCATCATTAGCTTCCCATTCGATGCGGTTTCTATGAGCAAGATCAAAGTGTACGCCTTCGATTTTGGCATTTTCGATTATCGGTTTTCCGTCTTTATTATATAATGTCCCAATTTTATTACTATATTCATCATATATATCTTGATTCTCCGCCCAGTCTTTACGGCAGGTGTATATGACTTGAAGCCCAAGGCCATAAGCGAAACCCGCTTCAAAATAAACCCCGCCACGATATCCGGTAAGATCGCAGACCATGAACTTGCTTCTGCGAATTTCCGCAATTATTTTATCATTTATATCACCATTATGTTCCACATTATCTATTCTAACAGCACGATATTTTGACTTTTCTTGGCCTTTCCCGGTATATTCGACAGCTTTTTCGATTGCTTTATAAATGATATCCATTTTTTGATTGAACCACATTGCAACAAAACATTGATTGCCTTCACCTTTAGTTTTTAATTCAGCTAATCTATTATACCCATTATAAGTAATATTAATATCTAACAACACAGAATTAATATTCAGAACAATTAATTTTGAATCATGTATTAGACTAAAAAATGGGACCATATGGCCTGCATCCAAACAATAAAATAAGGGATAATCATCATATATATTTAATGTTATTTGTTCGCCAACGTAGTTAGTAAGTTTATCTAATCTCAACAAAGCATTATTTATTAATTCAATACTATCCTTAACTTTATATGATTCATATAAGTCTTTTAAATCCTTAATAGATAAAAAATCATTTTTCCCCTTTAAATTATTTTTATCATCTTCATATCTATTCCTAAGAATACTGCATAATATTTTTTTTCTGCCACCCTTGAATAGATCATTAATACGCTGTTCATACGAAATATCGAATATATCACTTTTTGTATAAAGACTAACAAATCCACATTTTTTACATTTGTACTTCAAATAACTTGAGTCTTGGCTATAAGGTCTTTCATCAATTTCTGAAATATTTGAATCGTCACAAAAAAAACATTTATCCATTTCAAATACCTCGCCTTGCGCATGGTTATTAAATACACTGGCCTATCTTGATATTGCAACAAGTAGTCAGCCGCATACCAGAACTAGTGCCAAAATCATTGCTGCACCTCTTGTGCTTCGCACCCCGGCAACGAGTTGCCGGGGCCACCCATAGTTACCTTGGCTTTCAAACAACCCGGTCAACGGAAACGCCGCTGACGAGCGGGTAATTTTCCGGGTTCATGATGATTTCGGTTGTAAGGTCAACGTCCAGGTCGGGCCAGTGGAGGTGGCCGGGGCAAGGCGTTTCCACGTTCAGGATTTTTTTCACGGGCGCGTCCGCAAACCAGGGGAACTTGTCGAAGGATAGAAACATCTCGGAATCATTCAATAAAAATGCTTTCATATGCCCCTGGGGACTGCCGCTGTGTCGAATTCCGTATCCAGCCTTGAAATTTCGCCGTCCTCGGAGAAGGAAAAGTAGCGGTTCGCGCCTATTACAAGGTGATCCAGCACCCTTATGCCCATTACCCGGCAGGCGAAAAGCACCTCGCGGGTGACGGCGCGGTCGTCGGCTGAGGGGCGCGGCTCGCCGGAGGGGTGATTGTGGGCGATTATCACCCCCGCCGCGTGATGGGAAAGGGCCTTGCGCACCACCTCGCGCGGGTAGACGTGGCTCGCGTTCACGGTGCCCTCGAAAAGGGTTTCAACTCTTATCACACGGTTTTGTGAATCGAGAAAAATGGCCGTGAAGCATTCGGTCTTGCGGTCGCGAAGGTGATGATAGAGGTAATCGAAGGTTTCCCGGGTGGAGCGCAGGGGGTCTTTGCCCGCAAGGCCGCTTTCCAGAAATCTCTTGCTTACGGCCTGGACCAGGAGGATGCCAAGGGCGTTTTTGGGGCCGATTCCCTCCACCTGGGCCAGTTCGTCAGCATCAGCCGAAAGCACCCCAGAGAGCGTCTTGAAGCGCGCCATGGCCGCCTTGGCCGCGTCCTTGCAGTCCCGGCGCGGAGTGGCGAGAGTCAGAAGCAGCTCCACCACCTCGTAGTCATGGAAGCCCGTGAGCCCCGATTTCAGGAATTTTTCCCGAAGCCGCTCCCGGTGCCCCTCGCCCTTGTGCCCCGCCTTATCAATCATGTCGGATCCAAAAAATTGAAAATTTCCTTTTTGCCTTAACCCTTCCAAACGGCGCAGCGTTAAGCCTGATCAAAAACGATGAAGTGCAAGGAAGGCGAGCGGCGCGGGAAGGAATAGTACTTTTCGTACATGACGACCCGCGCCGCGAAGTCTGACACAGCAATTCGCGTTTTTGGACAGGCGATCAAGGTCGCAGATCTGCGTCGGCGGACTTGGCTTCGGGCTCCGCCGGAACCCGGCTGCGGATTAAGGGAAGCTGCTGAACCGAGCGCACCACTTTATCGACCTCCCTCATGCTCTGGCGCACGTCGTCCATGCTCCTTTGTGTTGAATCCGTGAGCTTGGGCACGTCGTGGCTGGCCTTTTCCACGTTGGAAAGAATCTGGTTCACCTGGAGCATGGCCTTTGTGACGCCTTCCAATACCTTCTGAAGCTCGGCCAAGTCCACGTGGGCCTGGCTCACGGCCCCGCCCGCCTTGTTGGCCGTGCCGCCGATGCTCTCCACCGCCCCGCCCACCTTGCCCACGGTGCCGGGAATGAGCGCCGTGGCCTCCTTGGTGTGCCGCAAAATGGCGTGGATTTCCGCCATGTTGGCCTCTATGGCCACCAGAAGGCGGTCGCTTCGGATGGCCCCGCCAAGGGTGCCCTCGCCGCGCTCGATGGAGCCGAGAAGGCTTTCGGTGTGGGCCAAGGAGGCGTCCAGCTTGGCTATGGCCTTGAATAGCGGGCCTTCCTGGTCGTGCATCTGGTGAATGATCTCGGTCAATTCCTGAACCGCGAGAACCACCTTTTTCGCGGTTTCCTCCACCCGGAACTCATTTAAGATGTCGGTCACGGATTTTTTGGCCTCGGAGGGGATGACCCCGTTGGGAGGGATTTCCGGGGCCTTGGGGTCTCCGGGCTTGATGGAGACGTACTCCGCGCCTATGAGGGTGGGGCTTTCAACGGTGGTGACAGAGCCTTGCCGGATGCGGGGGGCGTAGGCGGAAAGAATGGCCAGGTCCACACGCACAAGGTCGCCTTCCAGCTCGATTTTCTTCACCTTGCCGATGTTGGCCTTGGCCATTTTCACCGGGGCCTTTTCGTCCAGGTTGTAGGCCTGATGAAAAACAGTGTAATAATGGACGTAGCTTCGGAACCAGTCCTTGCCCCTGCCTATGGCGGCAATGGTGGTTACCAGAAGAAGGGCGGTTATGACCAGAAACAGCCCGACGATTTTTTCCCGCCGCCTGTAAACCAGTTCCACTTTTTCACCTTGCCGGGGATTTTCGCTCGTCCACGTAAAGCGCGCCGCAGCTTATGCGCACGATCTTGGTGGCAAGCTCGTTCATCAGTTTTTGGTTGAAGGTGTAAAGCACCAGGGGCAAGCCCAGGGCCGCAAGCTCCCGGAGCCTTTCCAGGACCTGCATGTGGCTTGGGTGGTCCAGGTGCATGGATGGCCGCTCGATAATGAAAAGATCGGGGTTCTTCGCAAGCTCCCGCACCAGGATTGTGAGCCGCACATCCTCCTCGTAGGCCTGGGCGGGCCTCAGATCGAGCTTTCCCGCTATCTCGAAATGCCCGCACAGGGCCATGATGGCCGGATCGATTACGCTCGCGTCAACCTCGCCGAAATAATGCGCCGAAAAAAGCAGGGTCTCGCCCAGGGTGCGGTTGGAGAAAACCGCCGAATCGGATGCAACGTAGCCCACCCGGCGCTTGTAGGCAAGGGTCCTGCGATAGTCGGAAGCGTCGGCAAGTTGACCGTTATGATACAGTTCCCCCGAAAGCGGGCGCTCCAGGGCGGCCAGTGCCCGAAGAAAAAGGTGGGCGTCCTCGTTTTTGTCCGCCACCACCCCGGCAACCTCCCCCCGTTCGAGGGAAAACGAAAAGGGGGCCAATCCGTTTCCCTGGCCCCAGGGCGCGTAGGAGCAGTTTTTCAGTTCCACCACAGACATTCGCACCGCCTAAAGGTAGAAAAGAATCGACAGGAAGATATTGGCCGCCAGGATGTAAAAAAGGGTTTCCACGGCCCCGCCGGAGCAGGCAACGGGAATGGCGGTCATCTCCTTTTTCACGGTGAAGCCCCGGTGAAGGCTCACCACGGTGATTATCACTCCGAAAAACAGGGCCTTGGCGATTCCCACGGCTATGTCGCGGCCTCCCAGGGCCTTGGCCATCTGGGGCAGAAGCTCCTCCATCTTTATGTCCGTGAGGCTCCAGGCAAGGGCGTAGCCCCCGAATACCGCCGCAAGGTCGAATATGATGAAAAGCCCCAGCATGGCGGTGGTGATGCCCACCAGGCGCGGATAGCCCAATACGTGCATGGGGTCGATGCCGTAAAGCTCTATGGCCTCGATTTCGTTTAGAATCCGCATGTAGCTGATTTCGGCGGTAATGGCAACGCTGCTTCGCAAAATCACGATGAAGGCCGTGAGAAGCGGCCCCACCTCGCGTATGAGTATGAGGACGGTGATTTTCCCGAGGTCGTACTGGCTGGCCACCTTGCCGAACTGGACTATGAGCATCGCCCCGATGAGAAGGGCTATGGGGATGATGATGGGAAGGGCCTGGACGGCGGTGAAGTATATCTGCTCCACAACGATTCGGTGGACCAGGGGTTTTCCCACCAGGGGCTTTCGCACCGAGAGGGAAAAAAGGCGCCACGTGAAGGCCAGAAGGTCAGCCGCGTGGTGAAACCACGTGAGGCCGTACCGGCCCAATGCGCCAAGGGAATTTGAAACGCCTGAGGTTAGTTTCATGGCCCCCGTGATCGATGACGGTGAATACGCCCCGGTTTTCAGGACCGGGAAGCCATTGTAGCCTTAAGGCGGGAATACGTCAACAGCTCCGGGCAGTTGGGCCGCCCGCGTTGAAATTCCGCCCCGGCAACGCTTTTCAAGCACAGCAATGCTAAGGCTGGATACCAGTCTGAATATTGGCGATGAAGCGCAAGGAGAGCAAGAAGCCAATGAAGGAGCGTACCCGCCCAAGAAATCGCAGAGTTCTTGGGCTAAATCATAATGTTTGTACGTGACTGAAATTGGCTTCGCAGCACGACACAGCGATTCGCGTTTTTATCCAGCCTTAGCCCCAGCGGAGAAGCATTCGGAGTATGGCCATCAGGCTCCTGGGATAGGGCGGGCGAAGGAAGCCCTGGGTGTTGGGGGTTTTCTGCCAGAAGACCGCCTGCTTGTGGGAAAAGGCCTCGAAACCCTCCCGGCCGTGGTACTGGCCCATGCCGCTTTCGCCTACGCCGCCGAAGGGCAGCTCGTCCTGGGCCACGTGGAGCATCACGTCGTTCACGCAGGCCCCGCCGGAAACGGTTTTGGACAGGATGCCCTCCACAAGTTTCCGGTCGTTGTCGAACACGTAAAGGGCAAGGGGACGGGGCCTTTGGTTTATGAAGGCGACGGCCTGGCTCAGGTCGTCGTAAGGAACCACCGGCAGGACCGGGCCGAAGATTTCCTCCTGCATCACCCGCATTTCGGGCGTGGGGTCGAGAACCAGTGTGGGGGCGATTTTGCGCCGCGAAGGATAAAGGGTTTCGTTGGTGGGGTTTATGTGCTGGATCCGCGCCCCCTTTTGCTTGGCGTCATCCAGAAGGCCGTTGATGCGCTCGAAGTGGCGCTGGCTGATGATGGAGGTGTAATCCGGGTTGTCGGCCAGCGCCGGGTAGCTCTTGCGCCAGACGGCGGCGACCTTTTCGGCGAAGGCGTCAACCCTGGCCCTTGGGACCAGGGCGTAGTCGGGGGCAACGCAGGTCTGGCCCGCGTTGAATGCCTTTCCCAGGGCCACCCGGTCCGCCGCCAGGGAAAGATCGGCTGAAGGCCCCACGAGCGCCGGGGACTTGCCGCCAAGCTCCAGGATTACCGGGGTGAGGTTTTGGGCCGCTGCGGTCATTATGTGACGCCCAACTGTGGTGGAGCCGGTGAAGAGCAGGATGTCGAAGGCGAGCGCCGAAAAGGCCGCCCCCACCTCCGGGCCTCCGCAGACCGTGCAGACCCGTTCGGGCGGAAAGATTTCAGATAGCATCTCCTTCATGAGGGCGGCTGTGGCGGGCGCTTCCTCGGAGGGTTTCAGCATCACCCGGTTTCCGGCCGCCAGAGCTGTGGCAAGGGGCATGATGGCCAGGTAAAAGGGGTAGTTCCAGGGCGAGATTATTCCGGCCACCCCGCGCGCCCGGTAACGGACGCCTGCTTTTGCGGGCAGGAAGACCTTGTTGACGGGCCGGTTTTCCGGCTTCATCCAGGAAGCGAGATTCTTTTTGATGTGGCGGATACCGGCCAGGGTGGTGTAAAGCTCGGCCACGTAGGATTCGTGACGGCTGCGGTTGCCGAAATCGGCGTTCATGGCGTCCGCTATGTCATCGCATTTTTCGGCTATTTTGGATGCAAGGCGCGAAAGATCGGCCAGCCGGACTTCGCAGCAGGGCTCCCCGTCCTCCAAAAAGGCCTGCCTCTGAGCAAAAAGGGCGCTGGCCAGCTCCTTTTCGGGAGCGCGTTCAACGGTTTTTTCCGGCATTGTGAGCCCTTTCCCGGTATTCCTTGAGATACCCCAGAACCTCGTCCAGAAGCTCTTTCGGGTAATCCTTTCCTGCAAGTTTTTTCCACAGGGGAGCCACCTGTTTTTCCAGGCGGGCAAGCTCCGCCGGGGTCGTCTCCACCCTTTTGACCCCGTAGCGCACCATTGAATCCACGGCTTTTTTCGCCTCGGCGCGGTTTTTGGGGTTGAACTGGGCCGCAAGCTCCTCCCGGCCTTCAACCAAGCGATCCCGGTATTCGGCCTTGAGGGCCTTCCAGGGGCCTGTTCCGATTATTATTCCCGCCGGGGAGTATCTTATCGGAAGGGTGTTTATGTATTTTGTCACGGCGTGAAGCTGGGCCCCCACGGTGTAGAAGACTGGGGCCACGAAGGCGTCGGCCTCCCCGGTGCGAATCTTGGCCGAAAGCTCGGCCACCGAGCCGGAAACCGGAATTGCCCCAAGGGTTTTCAGCACTTCGGCCTCAAGGGGGCCGCACCAGTTCATGAACTTTCTTCCGGCGAAATCCGAAAGTTTCGTTATCGGGACCGAGGCCGAATAGAGTTCGTCAAAGTCCTGGTCGCCGTAATAGAGGTATTTCATGCCCCGGCGTTCGGCGTACCGGTCCAGGGTGGTGCGCAGCCGGTGGATGACGTAATCCACCTCGTCGTAACCCCGGAAAAGGAAGGGAAGCTGGAGAACGCCTGCTTCGGGCACCGCAAGAACCACGCCCCGCCCGGAAAAACCAGCGCCCTGTATGGTTCCCGCGTGTATCTGCTTCACGAAGGCCACGTCGTCGCCTAAAACGCCGTTGTAGTACCACTTGAAGACCAGGGTTCCGTCAGTGGCCTTTTTCACAGCCGGGGCCACCACGGTATCCAGCAAAATGGACCAGCCCACTCGCTTGGGGGCTATGGTGGCCAGTTTCCAGGTAACCGGTTCGGCCAGGGCCGCGCCCGAAAGCGGTGAAACAAGAAGCAGGCAGGCGGCAAGCATGGCCAGGGAAAAACGCCTTGCCGCCGACACGTGTGAAATCATGGCCCCCTCCTCGACGCGGGGAATTTTGTTGGGTGTCACAAACCGGTAATCCAGCGGATGACGTCGTTTACTACGAAAAAGATCATGATGGCAATGAGAAACACCATTCCGGCCTGGGTGGACAATTCCCTGATCCTAAGGCTTACCGGACGCCTGAAAACCGCCTCCAGAACGAAAAACAGGAGGTGGCCGCCGTCCAGCACCGGTATGGGGAAAAGGTTTATTATTCCGAGGCTTGCGGATAAAAGCCCCAGAAAGGAGAACAGGGTCCACAGGGTTCGCACAAGGTCCGAATCCATATTTTTCGTGATGGCCCCGGTGGTGCGGGCCATGGTGATAGGCCCGCCTATGGTCTCCCTGGCGCTCACCGTGCCCTTGAAAATCCTGGCCACCGTGCCGACGGTGAGATAACAGACCGTATAGGTCTGGCCCACAGCCTCCCGGATGGCCGCCACCGGGCCGCCCGGAACCATGA
Organism: Deltaproteobacteria bacterium; assembly: GCA_016235345.1. Lineage (NCBI taxonomy): Bacteria > Pseudomonadati > Myxococcota > Myxococcia > Deltaproteobacteria bacterium. The sequence continues at coordinate 238,547 of JACRLG010000028.1, forward strand.
GGCTTGGGCCGGGGCCTATTCCTATGGTGTAGCGGCTTTTCTTCTCGCCGTATTCGTTTTGGCCCTGGGTTTTCCGGGGGCTGACGGAAAGGGCCACCTCGCGCAGAGGCCCTTTTTCGATGGTGCGCCTGAAATGGTGGGGGGCTGCGCCCAAAAGTCCCGCAAGGGGAAGGGCTGTGACCGGGGGTTTTCTTGAAACCACCACGCTTACCGGGCCTTGCCCCGTTTTCTGCACCAGGGGGGAGATTTCCTCCCAGGCGGTGATCTTCTCGCCGTTTATGGAAACAATGCGGTCTTCAGGCAGAAGCCCGGCGTGAAAGGCGGGGGAGTCGGGCATGACATCGCCTATCACGCTCGTGGAAACAGGAACTCCCCTGGCCATGAAAAAAAAGAAAAAAACCAGCACTGCCATGATGAAATTGGAAAACGGCCCGGCCACCACGATTATCATCCTGGCCCACACGGGCTTTAATGCAAAGGATACCGAAAGGCTCTCGACGGAAACCTCGGAGGTTGGGTCTTCGCCCGTCATTTTCACGTAGCCGCCGAAGGGGAGCGCACTCATTCGGTACTCGGTGCCGTTCTTTTTCCGGCTCCAGAGCGTGCGCCCGAAGCCTAAGGAAAAGACCTCCACCCCAACGCCCAGGCTCCTGGCGGCCAGAAAATGCCCCAGCTCGTGGACAAAGACCAGGATACTCAAAATAATCAAAAAAATAAGTATGTTGAAAAAAACCTGGGCAACGATCATGGCATCCTTTCAGCCGCCGGGCCAAGGGCTGTCGTCACGACAGGCGCATGCCCTTTTTCTCCAGGTCCTTCACGCCCCTGTAAATCACCTCGAAAATGTCCTTCACATCGTCTTTTTCAAGGCAGGAGAAGGCCACCCGTATGTCGGTCCTTCCAAGGGCAATCACTCCCACGCCGTATTCGTTCAGTATGTGGACCCGAAGTTCATCTGCGGGAACGGTCTTGAGCTTTAAGCACATGAAATAGCCGGAATTGAAGGGATAAACGCTCCAGGCGTCGCCGAAGGACGGGTCGGCCAGAACCTTCTTAACCTCAAAGGCCCGGTCCTTCATGATGCCGAACTTTTCGGCCTTTTCGGCGGCGTATTCGGGGGATTTCATGGCCGCGAGAACGATGGACTGGGACAGGTGGGAGGCGTTTGAGATGGTGCCCCGCACCGCCCCCGCCGTCTTGCGCTCCAGGGCCTCGTAGGCGGCCTTCTCCTTTCCCTGGGCGAATTTTGCCCCGTAGGTGATGAAGCCCACCCTAAGGCCCCACACGAAATCCTCCTTGGTGGCCCCGTCCAGCTTCACGGCGAGAAGCCTCTCGTGAGCCCCGGAAAGGCCAGCGAAAAGGGATTCTTCCATGCAGTCGTCTTCGTAGAAAAGACCGAAATAAGCGTCGTCGCACAGGGCCACCACGTTCACGCCGGATTCTGCGGTGCGGACCAGGATGTCCTTGACGGCGCTTGCCTCGCTTTTGGTGAGAGTGTAGCCGGTGGGATTCTGGGGAAAGTTCAGAAGCGCGATTATCTTGCCGTTTTTGGCGGCCTCTTCCTTTATTTTGGCCTCGAAGGCTTTAAGGTTGAATCCGCCCATTTCGTCGAAAAGCGCGTACTGGCTGATTCTGGCCCCGCGCCTGACGTTTAGGATAAGGTTGTAGTTGCCCCACATCTGGTCGGGCAGGATCACCACGTCGCCGGGGTCCACGAACATTTCGCCGAAAACGCAGATTCCGTGGGTGATGGCCTGGGTCACAACCGGAAGGCTCACGGTCTTTCCGGAAAGGCCGGGGTTTTTCTTGAACAGGGCCTCCTGCCACAGCTTGCGCAGCTCAAGAAGTCCGAAGGATGGGGCGTAGGTCAGGCAGTTGGATGGATCGATCCCCGGAATTTTGCCCATGACGCTTTTGAGGTACATGGGCTTTTTGCCTTCGGTGGCAATGCCTATGGTGGCGTTGTGGCGGTGCGCCTTCTCCTTGGCCTCGGCGCTCTGGGCCAGTATGCCCTTGGGGAAGAAGAGGCTTTTGCCCACGCTTGAAAGCATTGAAAAGACGTTTTCGTTGGCTGCGGATAGATTGTCGTTAAGTTCCCTGGCAAGCGGATTCATGGGGTTTGGTCCTTGATAGAACATTATTGATGGAGCCGGAAAAAGGCCCTGTTCGATGGACGCCCAGGGTGTCCAGGCGTAAAGGTTGACGCCCGAAATCCCCGGTTTCCATTAAAAAGCCCCGCCGAAAACCCAAAGGCTTTTTCCGGCGAGGCTTGTCAGCCTTTCTAAAAACGCGAATCGCGGTGTCGCATTTCAAAGCCAACTCCGCCACGTATATTGAATACGCTTGCTCGTTGGCTTTTCTTACTCCTTCGCGCTTCATCGTTTTTAGAAAGGCTTCGCATCCAGCCTTATTAAAGGGCTGTTATACCCTTTTCACATGGTTATCCGGTTTCGGCGGCCCGGCTGGGCCAGCCTGTGCGGCGTGGAGCCGGGCCTGCGAAGGTTTGGACGCAAGTCCGGCGTTCGGACAAAAAAATCCGCCCGGAATCCAGGCCCGTTTCGTTTCGGCACTTCTTTTTCCGGGCCTAAGAGGGGCTACTTGCCCTTGCTGGCCCGCTTGGACGCCTTCAAGGGATTCAGCTTGCCGCCCTCGGCGCTCTTTTGCGCTGCGGCCACGTGGGTTGCAAGGTTGCATACGCCGCGCTTCCACTTGGCGGCGGGGTCGGGGCAGGCAATGCAATAGGAGCCGTTTGAAAGTTCCACTGCCTTTGCGCAGCCCTTGCAGTTGTCAACGATGGGAAGACAGGTTCCTGCGGCGTAGGAGCAGCCCTTCTTGGACATGAAGCTGCATTCCGTGCCGTTTTTTGTCGTGGTGCACAGCATGGTTATAATCCTTGGCGCGATGGGGTTAAAATTTAGATTCTGTGATATCCTTGACCACAGCCTTTAATTTTTATCCGGGAAGGCCGAATGTGTCAAGGAATAGTTTGATGAAAAATTGCGAAACAAGGCAGGAAGAGGCCTCCGAAAAAAACCGGAGACCTCCTAAGGGGGTGTTCCAGGAGGAATTACCGGGCCAGAGGCTACCCGGAAACCTTCCATCCTGTGAGGCATCGGACCAGTCCCGCCCTGCCTTAAACGCCCTACGCCGTGCGGCGCTTCGCGTTTGCGGCCAGGCTTTTCAAAAAGCCTTAAAGGGCAGTGAAAGGTCCATTTCTAATATTGGCATCATTCGGCCATTGTCAACCCGGAAAAGCGGACGCCGGTTTCAGGGCGAAACCGGTATCCGCTCTTTCGGGCTCTTTTTCAACGGGCGATGGTTTCCAGAAACGCGCCCACCCTCGTGCTTATCTGGCCCATGTCTTCGGCGGCGTAGTCGGTTTCCAGCCGCAGCACCGGCAGTTTCCTGGCCGAGAGTGCGCCCGCAAGGCCGCCCGATTCCATGAGGTAGGGCGTGCAGAACTGAAGGGAATAGTGGATCACCCCGTCTGCGCTGTAGTCTTTGCCCATCTGCTCCACGTGCGAAACCCGGTCCGGGTTGGGAGTGAAAACCGCGCAGTCCACCTGAAAATATCGGTCGACAAGGGCTTCGATCAGGCCGTCCACGGTGTCGGCGGAATCGTCCACGAGGTTGCGCACGCCGCGCTCGCCGGTGCAGAGCTCCTCGCCCACTATCACCGCGCCCAGGCTTTCGACCAGGGCCGGAACCTTCCAGTTGGGAACCGCCATGGGGCAGCCCGAAAGAAGGAGACGCGCCGCGCCCCGGGGGCAAACTCCTATTCCGTCCCTAATTCTTTGTGAAAGCTCGTCGCAGATTTTGTTGACTGATTCGGTGAACCTTGCCGGATTGTCGTAGAAGGAGACCTGGTTGACCAGAAGCGCGTCCAGGCCGGAGATGGGCGAGGGGTCGGCGGCCCGGAGCCTAGCCAGCCGGTGCAGGGCCTTTCTCTTGGCGTTCACCGTGGCGATGCCCGATTTCAGGCTTTCAACGCTTATGGTTTTTCCGGTCAGGTTTTCCACGGCCTTTAAAAATTTCGTGAATTCCGCCTTCATCAAGGCCCGGCCCTCGGCGGATTTCATCTGGGGAAGGTCCATGACGTAAAGGTTCTTCACAAGCAAGCCCAGAATCTCGTAGGCCTTTTTCTTGCCGTCGCAGGTGTTTTCGCCCACGATCATGTCGGCGGCTTCCAGGTAGGGGCAGACCTTGCCCAACTTGAACCCGAAGGACGACTTAATGAGGGCGCAGGTGTTTGCGGGAAGAAAGCGGTGAACCTCCTCCACCGCGAAATCCGCGCCCGCGCAAAGGCCCACCAGGGTGGCGTTTCCGGCCAGGGCGATTTCCTCCGGCACGAAAACGCAGTAGGAGCCGATTATCTTGCGCCCGGCGGCTTTTTCGTCCAGAAGCTCCCTTATGCGGAGCCCGTGGACCTCGCTCATGACAAAATCGAAATACCCCATGCCCTGGGGCCGGTTTTTCTGGGACATGTAAATATCGCCGTAAGCCTTTCCAAGAACGGACAAAAGGGCGTCGTGGGCCGCGAGATCAAGCCCTAAATCCTGCCACATGGCGCGATAATCTTCGGACATGGTTTTCTCCTTAAAGGGTGGGATGGGTTAAGGGCGCACGGGGGCGGCCTTGGAGGGATTTAAAGAGAAAAAGTCTATAGGTCAAATTGATTAAATTAATAGCAAGAAAAGCGGGAATTGACAATATCTATCTGGAAAGGGCGGAGGGGGGTAAGGCGTAAAAAAGGTCAGGCGGGAAGGGGGTTCACAAAGCGCCCCGGTAGACCTCGTCGAAGAGTTCTTCGGGCGTTGTTATGTCCGGCCTGCGCAAGAGGGCCTTGGTTATCATGTCTTTGGCCTCGTTCGGGGAATGGCCCAACTGGCGGGTGAGGACGTCGGTCACCTGCTCCACGGCCCCCCTTGTTTCCTCCAAAGGTTCGATCCCCGGGGTCGGCCCGGCGTGGGTATCCACGAAGCGGCCCAGCTTGCCGTTTAGGGTGGCCACTATCTTGTCCGCAGTGCGCTTCCCGACCCCCTTCAGGCGCAGAAGGGCGCGGGAGTCGCGGTTTTCCACGGCAAGGGCGATCTCGGTTATGGGTATGCACAGGGCGGCCACGGCCTTTACCGGGCCTATGTCCTCCACCGAAAGGAAGACCTCGAAAAATTCTCGTTCCTCTTCGGAGTTGAAACCGATGAGAAGCGGCTTGGGGGAGCGCTCGGTCTGGTGCCAGTAGATGAAAAGCCGCAGAAAATCGCCGGGCCCGGTTCCCGCAAGGCTTTCGGCCACTACCTGGGGGAGGAGGACCTCGTAGCCGACCCCATTGGCCAGCACCATCACCCGGTCGTCTTTTCTGCGGAAAAGGCTGCCTTCGATGTATCCGATCATGGAGATTTCCGGGAAAAGGGGGAAAGGCCCCGGTAGAGGCCAACCAGGGCCAGGGCCAGGGCGTCGGATGCGTGGGAGGGGCGTATGGCCTCGGTGCGGCCAAGCCTGCTCCGCACTGCCAGCTCAAGCTGCTCCTTGGTGGCGGAGCCGTTTCCGGTGAGAACCTTCTTGGCCTCCCGGACGGCCACCTCCTCCACGCTGACCCCGCAGAAGGCCCCGGCTGCCATTATGGCCCCCGTGGCCTTTCCGAGGAGAATGGATGACTTGGGATGGCGGGAAAGGGTGTAGACGCCTTCCACGACGATGAGGTCGGGCTTTTTCGCCTCCACGGCGGCCCTTATCTCCTCGAAAATGTGCAGGAGCCGAAGGCTCGTGGCAGTGGAGGCCGCAGTGCGGACCACCCCGAAGGAGTAGGCGGCCACCCGGAGGCTGTCGCCCGTGACCACCGCAAGCCCGGTGGAGGCGAGGCCCGGGTCTATGCCCATTACTATCACGGCGTGCGAATTTTCGCCCAAGGCCCCTTGCTGGGTCTCATTTGAGGCCTTCCAGCTTCTTCTTGGCCTGGGTCGCCTCGCTGGACTTGGGGAACTTTTTGATGAGCTCCCGGTAAATGAGCCCGGCGTTTTCCTTGTCTTCCATGGACTCGAAGCTCATGGCCTGGCGCAAAAGCGAGGCCGGGACCTTGTCGCCAGCCGGGTATTTTTCGATAACCGTCTGAAATTCCAGTATGGCCCGCTCGTACCATTTTTCCTGGAAATAGGTTTCACCCACGTAATACTGGGCGTTGTCCGCCAGCTTGGCCCCACCGAAGCGGGAAAGGAACTCGGTGAGATAGATGCGGGCGTCCTCGTATTTCCCCTCTTCCACAGCTTCCTTGCCCTTGGCGAAAAGGTCCTTTTCGTTCAGTGACTTGGCTGCGGTTTCCACGGGAACCGCAGGGACCTCAGGGGGCGCTTGCTCGGTAACCGTCGGAACGACAGGCGGGGCGACAACCGGGGCTCCTGGCGGAACCACGGCAGGAGCGGCAGCGGGCGGCGGGGCCTGCGTTCTCGCGGCGGATGTCGGGGCCTGTCCGGGCTTTCTCCCGCCCTCAACGTCCACGAAATCCTCAAGCCGGGAAAGCCGAACATCCATGCGGGAGATGATTTCCTCCATGCGGTTGATGGCTTCCTGGCGCTTTTCAAGGTCGTGGGCGGCTTCCTCGGCCTCGCCGGTCACCTTTCGGAAATCGCTTCTGAGGGCGTCGATCTCAACCCCGAAACGGGCAACCTGGTCCCTCATGGTCTGCATGTCCGAGGCCTGGGTTCTTTCGGCTTCAGCCAGGGCCCTTTCCAGGGCCGCTATGCGCTTGTCCTTCTTGCCGGTTTCCGTCTCCAGGAAGGCCAGGCGTTCGTCGATCCGCGCCTGGGAACGCGCCACGGTCTCCTGCTGCTGTTCTAAGGTGTAGGCCCTTCTCGCCACCGACTGCATGTCGTCCTTGGAGGCGCAGCCCGTTATCAGGGCAAGGCTTGCGACACACACGAGAAATCTTGCTTTTCCCATGACATCTCCGCAAATGGGGCCGCCCTTCGGGCGGATTGGCTCCGTCCGAAGGGCAAGTGTGTTTCAGGCAAAGGGACCGCCTGGAAACGGAGTCTGGGCGCGGTAAAATCCTTCCTTTCCGGCTTGCGGGAAAGGAAGGATTTGCGCCTTAAGGCAGCCTCCTGAAAACGCTAACAGCTATTTTATGATGAATTCGCCACGGCGGTTCATGGCCCAGGCAGCCTCGGTGGACGCTTTGTCCAGGGGCGCTTCCGCTCCCATGCTCACGGCCTCCATGCGGTCTGCGGCGATGCCCTTTTTCACCAGGTAGTCCTTGATGGCGTCGGCCCGGCGCTGGCCAAGGGCCAGGTTGTAATCGGCGGTTCCGCGCTCGTCGCAGTGGCCCAGGATGGTGGTGGTGACCATGGGGCTCGCCTTGAGGAATTCGGCCTGCTTGTCGAGAATGGGGATGTCCACGGCGCGGATGAGGGCCAGGTCGTAGTCGAAATGGACCAAAGCCTTTTCAAATTCCTCGCGGGTTGCGCGGAACTTGGCTTCGCGGTCGTCAACCGCCGCCACTTCCGATGATACACCGGCTTCGCGCTCAGAGGACAGCGAGCTGGCGGCCACTTCCTCGGCCTCGGTGGAGCTGGAGGCTTCGGCTCCCTGTTCCGATGAGGAACTGACCGGGACAATCGCCTCCGGCTGGGGAGCCGATACGCATTCCACGGCCTTTATGGGGCCCGTGGACCCGTCAACGCCCGGCCTTGACACGCAGGCCGTGAAGGTCAGAAGGAACATCGCTGCAACCATCAAGGCCAAACGGATTTTCCAGGTCTTTTTCATGGTCGTTTTCTCCTTGCTGTAATGCGCTTGGGGTGTTTCGTGAGAGCCGAAGACCGGCCTCTGATCATTTGACCTGAAACGCCACCCTGCGGTTTTTTGCCCAGGCGTTTTCGTCGTGGCCCTTGTCAGCGGGCTCTTCCTCGCCCATTGAAACGGTTTCCAGGGTGCCTGCCGGTACTCCTTTTTCAGACAGGTACTGGCGGACGGTTTCGGCCCGGCGCTGGCCAAGGGCAAGGTTGTAATCGGCGGTTCCGCGTTCGTCGCAATGCCCCGAAAGAAGAATTTTCACCGTTTTGTTGGCCTTGAGCGTCCCCGCCGCCTGATCCAGGACCGGCAGGGCGTCGGCGCGAAGGTCTGCGGAATCGAAATCGAAATACACGGCAAAGGTTGAAAGCCTGGCTTTTGCCTCGGCGTCCAGGGCCCCCGTGGGAGAAACAGCCGCCTGGGCCGCCGCAAGGCGCGCTGCGGCAAGTTCAGCCGAATATTCTTCATCCCCGGAGGCTGCCTTCTCCCTGGCGGAAAGGGCGGTTTCGCCGGTATCGGGCTCGTCGGGAATCGGGGTTGAGGTGATTTCGTCCTGCTGGGGTGCGGTGCCAGAGGGCTCTCCGGGCTTGTCAGCCGACGCCGTTGCGTCTTCTCCCGGCACCCCGGAACCCACTGCGGTGGTCGTGGGCATGACCGTGTCTTTTTTCGGGCACCCGGAAAAAATCATCAGTGCGATCAGGGCCGCAACCAGCAAGACTGCGGTATTTACGGAAGTCTTCATCTGAACCTCCCTTAGTATTTCAATCAAATTGAACCCGTTCAAAAACCGCCCGCCACAGGCCTGATCAAAACCACCCGCCCCAGGCGTCATTAAAACCACCCGCCCCAGGCGTCATTAAAACGATGAACACGGCGTGCGAGCGAGTGGCGAGGGAGCGTACCCGCCCAAGAAATCGCAGAGTTCTTGGGCAAAATCAAGATGTTCGTACGTGACTGAAATTGGCTTTGCCGCTCGACACAGCAGTTCGCGTTTTTATGTCGCCTGTCAGCGGAAGAGGCGCGGCGACCAACTGGGCTGCGTCTGCTCGCCCGACATTTTGAAAAGCCTGCGCTGATTCTGGCCGTTTGCGTTCATTATGTAGATTCGGGACGGCCCCTCCCTGGTGGAACTGAATGCTATGAAATTGCCGTCCGGCGACCACGTGGGGCTTTCGTTGTCGTGGCTGCCGCTCGTGAGCTGGGTCGGGTTCTCGCCGCCCGCGCCCATCACGAAAATATGGAAAACGCCTTTTTTATCGCCCGAGAAGGCTATGCTTTTCCCGTCCGGGCTGAAACGGGGCTCGGTGTTGTATTTGCCGGAAAAGGTCAGGCGCTTGGCCGAGCCTGTTCCGGGGCTCATTTTGTATATCTGGGGCGAACCGCTTCGGTTGGAGACGAAAACTATTTTCGAGCCGTCCGGCGACCATGACGGGGACACGTCTATTCCCCAGTCATCCGTTAATCTTTTAATGATTTTCCCGTCTCCCGTCAACGTGTAAATCTCCGGGTCCTTGGTCAGGGAGAGAGTGGCGGCCAGTTCAAAGGCTCCGGGACGCCAGCGGGGGGTAATGTCCATGCTGGAATGGGAAACGGCCCTGGTGCGGTTGGTGCGCCTGTCTAAGATGTAGATGTGGGGCGCGCCGTCCCTGTAGGCGGTGTAGGCTATGTGCCTTCCGTCGCCGGACCAGTCGGGCGACATGGCTATGCGGCTCTTGCTGGTAAGCTGCAACTGGTTTGCGCCGTCGAAGTCGCAGACGTGGATTTCCTTGTGGCCGCTGGTGGTGGAGACAAAGGCAATCCTTGTGTTGAAAACCCCCTCGCTTCCTGTGAGGTGCCTCATCACCTCGGCGCAGAACTTCATGACCGCGCCCCGCACGCCCATTGCGTTGGGGTATTGACGCCCGAAGATCATGCGCCCGTTCACCGGGTCGAAAAGCCTTAAGGATAGGGAAAGGTTCTGCCCCGTAGCCCCCACCTCGCCGGTGATGAGAAGCTCGGCCCCTATGGCGGACCAGTCGGCGTAGCGCAGGCTGTCCTCGGACGCGCCGGAGAGCTTCACCAGATGGCTTTCCGGGGGAAGCACCTTGAAAAGCCCGGTGAAATCGAGGGTTTCCTCGCACAGGTCGCGGGCCTCGGAGGCTGCGGCGAAGGCCGGGGGCTTTCCGGGAGCCTGGACAAAGGCCGGGATGGCTATGGGAATCTTCCTGAGCTTGGGATCGTTTATGGTCAAGTCTATCCGCTGGGATGAAAGCGTGGGAGAGGTCACCAGGGTCGCGGCCCGCGCCTCGGAGGGGGCTGTGGCCGGGCCTGAGAAAGCCGCCTGAGGGGCATTGGATACCACAGGGCCTTCGGCCTCCACCATACGCGCTCCGGGAAGGGCGAGCAGGGCAGCGGCCAGGAAAACAAAACGGAAAAAAACCAGCAATTTTTTCTTTTCAGTCATTTGATCCCCGAATCGTTACTCGGGCGGAATAAAGATAAGCCCGATCTGGAACCTGTCGTCCGCGTATGTGGGAGGCAGGGGCGGCGCAGGATTGGATTTTTTAATGGCCTTGTCCACCGAATCGTCGAAATAGGCATTGCCCGAACGTTGCTCGAAAAAGTGGTCGGCTATGGTCCCGTTGCGCATGATGGTTACAAGTACACGGGCCTCCAGGTTTTTGTTTCGCCCTGCAAGGCTGGACTCGAAGGCCCAGTGGGCATTTATGTGTTTATTCAAAATGTCGTATACGTAAAACTGCATGATCTTGGGCAGGGCCACCGCGTCGGAAAGACCTTCTCCGCCAGGAAGCCCCGAAGATACACCCGTCTGGCCGACGCCCACTGCTGCAAGCCCGCCCGGCGAAGCGCCCCTTTTTTTAAGCGCGGCAATGGCCTTGGCCACGGAATCGGGCCTGCTCCTTGCTTCCACCTTTTTGGAAAGGGCGGCCAGTGCCCTTTTCTTGGCGGCGTCAAGGTCTTCTTCGGGCTCAACGGACTCTGCCGGTTTCGGTTCCGGAGCTTTTTCCGGGGCCTTGGCCCCTGTTTTCTCCGCCGGTTTTTCCACGGGCTCCGGGGGCTTGATCTCGGCCTTTTCAACGGGCTTGGGCAAAGGTTCCGGCGTGGGGGGCTCCTCGGGCTCCTCCACCACGGGTTCGTTTACGGGCTCCTCGGCTTTGGGCAGGGCGCCCGCCGGGGCCGCCGACCTTGGAGCAGGCGCGTAAGCGGCCATGTTCATGAGGTCAACCGTTACGAAGGGCACGGGCGGCGCGGCCTTTGGCATGAAGGAGGGCAGAACGAAAAGGGCTATGCCAAAAAAAAGATGGCAGGCGGCGGAAAGGCCCAGCATGCTCATCAAAAGCCGCTGGTCGTTCCTGTATAGTCGTGTGCGTGCGGCCATCGTCATGGAGGCTTTTTTCAGCGATTAACAGCCGGTTTTTCAACTTTTCCGCCGCTGGCCGGAGACGCGGGCGCAGGCTCGGTGACAACGCCCAGCTTGTCTATCCCGGCCTCCTTGACGGCGGCCATCACCTGGACCACCACGCCGTATGGAGTATCCTTGTCCGCCCTCAGAAAGACCCTCTGTTCGGGCCGCCCCTGGTGCATGGCCGAAAGCTTGGCCGTAAGGGTGGGCAGGTCGGCCTTGTAATCGTTTATGTAGATTTCCCTGGCCCGGTTTACCGATAGCACCAGGTTGTCGTCGGTGGAGTCCATGGGCGCGGCGGACGTCTGGGGAAGGGCCACCGCAACCCCCTGGATCATCATTGGGGCGGTGACCATGAAAATTATGAGAAGAACCAGCATGACGTCCACCAGGGGGGTCACGTTGATCTCCGCCATCAGCCTGCCTTCGTCGCCTCCGCCGCCTGTCATTGGCCTGCTCCGGGATTCTTTGCGAGGTTGCGTTCCAGAAGGTTCAGAAGATCCGATGAAAAGGCCCGCATGTCGGATTCCACAACGCGGATTTTGGACAGGAAATGATTGAAGGCGATGACTGCGGGAATGGCAGCCGCAAGCCCCGCCGCCGTGGCGATGAGGGCCTCGCTGATGCCGGGGGCCACAACGGCCAGGGAGGCCGAACCGGAGGCCCCTATGCCCCGGAACGAGTTCATTATGCCCCATACCGTGCCGAAAAGGCCTATGAAGGGGGCGGTGTTGCCGGTTGTGGCCAGAAAGGGCACCCACTGGGACAGGCGGGTGGTCTCGGTCTGCATGGCGCGCCTTAGGGTGCGCTCCACGTTCTCGGTGACGTCCAGCCGGGCCCCGCCGCCGTCCGCCGCAGAGGCCGCGTCGGTCTGGATCTGGGTGGACCGGGTGAACTCCTTGTAGGCCGCGTGAAAAACGCGGGCCACCGGCGAGTTGGGGTAGCGCTTGGCAAGGGCGCTCACCTTGCCCAAGTCCCTGTTTTCCCAGAAGGCTTCCAGAAACTGGGCGTTTTCGAGGCGGGCCTTTCGGAGTTGAAGGCCCTTGGTGAAAATCACCGTCCAGCAGCCCACCGAAAAGGTGAGAAGGGCCAAAAGCACGAAACGCACCATCAGCCCGGCGTTGATTATGAGATGAAGTATTTCGGTGTCCGTGGAACCCATTTTTTCCTCTTCGGGACTTCGCGGGCCGATGGCGAAGCCTTTATGGTGCAAAGGGTTTTAGAGTCAAGAATCCGTTTGCTGGAAATATTCACCGATGATTGAAAAACGGAGAGACCTCGCCCCTTTTTGGGGCCACACAATATTAAGGGAGGGGGGCCGGGATGTCAAGGACGGCTTCTTGCATAAACGGGTAAACGTATTTGAAAGGCTATGGGGAATCGTAAACGGCGGGATGCATGTTTCGGTCAGGGGCCGGCCTTTTCGGGCGTGATCCCATCCGCCTGGGCCTTAGCGGTGGCTGCGGGCCGGGCCTTCACAGCCGGTACGAAAGGGTCGTCCTTTGCCCCGCATCCGAAGAAAACCAGGGGGCACGCCATGAGGGCGAAAAGGGCTATCAGCCCGCCAAGAGATTTTTTCATGGGGTTTTCCGCGACGAGATATGATGCTGTCCAAAAACGAGGCAACCTGTACGCAAAATATCAGCCTTCCTAAAAACGATGAAATGCAAGGCGTGCGAGCGAGCGGCGAGGGAGCGTACGCTGTTGTACGTGACCGAGCCGCGAGGCGACGCACAACGCAGCAGTTCGCGTTTTTAGGAAGGCTGATAAAAGGCACAGGGGGCGGGGGTTAACCCCGTCCCCTGTTTTTCATGCCTGAACCGAAGTTCGTTCCTTACGGAGCGGGAGTGGCCTCGGGAGCAGGAGCCTCGACAGGAGCCTCGGGAGCGGTTGCTTCCATGGTGGGCTCGGTCACCGGGGCGGCCTCGGCAACAACCGGGGTCACGTCTGCGGGCACGGGCGGCGCCACGGGCTCGACAACCTCGGGCGGCGTGATGGGCGCTTCCTCAGCCTTTTCCTTCGGCTTGCAAGCCACGAACACCAGCGCGAAGCAGAAAATCACCGCCAGAACGATAAAAAGTTTACTATTGCGCTTCATTACAACCCCTCCTTTTTTTCCTTGATCACCTTGGATTATGGGCTTTGGGCCCTTTTCGCCCGATTTGAGCGGGCGAGCGGGGAAGATAGAAGAACGAATCTCCCCTGTCAACTGGAAAAAACATATTTCAAAAAAAAGCGGTCTTTACGGCCCTTTTTGGGCATGAAAACAAAAAACCGGCCGTTTCGGACACGGGCTTTTATCACCGCCCTTCAAAGGATGCAAGTCCCCATGCGAACCCGTCAAAAGCCCGGGGAAATCATTTTCAGCCATCCTTATGTATTGGGAATTTTCGGCGAAGCTGCTTCATCTGCCGAAAAGGCTTAATAGACAGTGGTTTTCGGGCCGGGGCCTTACGGATGATGAGACAAAGCCGTTTTCCCGCAAGCCCGCTGCAAAAAAACCCTTGCCGTCGCCCCTCAACCCCGTTTACAGTGTTCATAGAAAACAGCCCGGCCTTGCCTCGATTGAAAAAATCAATGGCGCTCATGTAAGGCCGCACACGAAATCTTATTGTCTTGAACAAGCGGGAACGCTATCACATTAAAATGCATACAACAACAAAAAAAATCGCCCTTTTCGTAAAAGACGACGGACCCGCCCTGGAAAAGGCCCGTGAGCTTTCCGGGTGGCTGGCCGGAAAAGGAGTCAGCGTGCTTTTCGAGATATGCGGCCCGCCTGTGCCGGACGTTCTGGCCCAAAGGGCCGCTCACGCGCCGCCGGACATCTTCTGCGTGCTGGCCTTGGGCGGCGACGGAACCTTTCTGTCGGCGGCCCGCTGGGTGGGCGACCTTTCAACCCCCATCCTGGGGGTGAAATTCGGCGAAGTGGGCTTTCTGTCGGAAATCACCCACGATCAGGCCTTTGGCGCGATGGAGGCCATTCTTTCCGAGAGCTTTTCCGTGGAGCCCAGAACCCGCCTGGATGTCACCGTCACCAGAAATTCCGAAACCGTCACAAGGCAGACGGTGCTGAACGACGCGGTGCTGGTCCAGCGCACCCTGGCCCGGCTCTCTTATATAGAGGTGCACGTTGACGGCCAGTATCTCACCACCTACCGGGCGGACGGGCTCATCGTGGCCACGCCCACCGGCTCCACGGCCTACAGCCTGGCAGCGGGCGGCCCAATACTGCACCCTGCGGTGAAGGGCACCATACTATCCCCCATCTGCCCCTTCACCCTCACCAACAGGCCCCTGATCGTGCCGGACTCCGCGAAGCTGGAACTGAATCTCAAAAGCCCCTCGGAAACGCCCGTTACCCTCACCTTCGACGGCCAGGCCGGAATGACCGTGGGCACCGAGCACATCATCACCATCACCCAGGCCCGGACCCCCACCAACATCATAAGGGTGGGCGGACAGCACTACTTTGATGTGCTCAAGACCAAGCTCCGCTGGAGCGGCCGCCTGTGAAGCCCGCCTAAAACGCGAATCGCTGTGTCACGCATCAAAGCCAATTTCAGTCACGTACGAAAAAGTACGCTCCTTCATTGGCTTTTCGCGTTCCTTGCGCTTCATCGTTTTATCCGGGCTTCAAGCCCCTGCGCCAGCCCTGTCTGCGGCTTCTATATGAATTATGAAAGTCTATAGCAGGTTGGGTGGTTCTGCCCGAAGGGCAGGTTCACCCAACCTACCGGTGCTTGCATTTCATCGCTTGCGCCTGCCCTGTCTGCGGCTACAAAATCAGCTTGGAAAAAAACGCCCGGAAACAATCTTCAGCACTGCTCGCTGTTGCCCCTTACCCGCCCGGCGCGGCCAGGGCGGCTGAAAGCGATGAAATGCAAGGAAGGCGAGAAGCGCGGGGAGGAATAATACTTGTCGTATATGACCGACCCGCGCTACGAAGCCTGACACAGCAGTTCGCGCTTTCAGTCGCCCTGGAAGTCGGGGAAGTCGGCGTTGGTGGTGACATTCTGCACGTCGTCGCAGTCGTCCAGGGTTTCCAAAAGCCTCATCATCTGCTCGGCTTCCTTGCCCGCCAGAGCCACGGTGTTCTGGGGGACCATGGCCACTTCGGCGTCGGTGAAGGGGATTCCCGCCTTTTCCAGGGCCTCTTTCACGGTCTCGAAGTCTTCAGGGGAGGTCTGGACCTCGAAGCTGTCGTCCTGGTCCACCACGTCCTCGGCTCCGGCGTCCAGGGCCACTTCCATGAGCTGGTCTTCGGAGGCCTTGTCCTTGGCCACGGTCATGGTGCCTTTTTTGGAGAACATCCAGGCCACGCAGCCGGACTCACCCAGGTTGCCGCCGCACTTGGCGAAGATGTGGCGCACATCCGCCGCTGCCCGGTTCTTGTTGTCGGTGAGCACGTTGACCAGGACCGCCGCTCCGGCCGGGCCGTAGCCCTCGTAGGTGAATTCGTCGTAGCTCACGCCCTCGATTTCGCCCGTGCCCTTTTTTATGGCCCGTTCGATATTTTCCTTGGGCATGTTTTCCGCCTTGCCTGCCAGGACTGCGGTGCGCAGGCGCGGGTTGCCGGAGAGGTCGCCGCCGCCCATGCGCGCCGCTATGGTGATTTCCTTGATAAGGCGGGAAAAAATCTTGCCCCTCTTGGCGTCAGCCGCGCCCTTCTTGTGCTTGATGGTGCTCCATTTATTATGACCTGACATCCTCTTACCTCCCTTATTGATTTTGGGGCTTTTCGGCCCCGCTTGTTTTCACGTCGGATTTTTTGCCGGAAGCTATGATGTATATTTCCCGGCTTTCCTTGCGGCATGCTTCGGGCTTGAAAAGCCGCGCGCCGGAAAAGCGGTTTTTGACCAGGCGGAAAAAGGCGTCAAAGCCTTCTCCCTGGAATATCTTGCACACGAAGCCGCCGCCGGGCTTAAGCACCTCGCAGGCGAGATTAAGGGCAGCCTCGCAAAGCGCCGCCGAGCGTATGGCGTCAACATCGCGGAAGCCAGTGGTGTCCGGGGCCATGTCCGAAAGCACAACGTCGTAGCCTCCGCCCAGAAGCTCACGGTCATGTTCGGAAAGCTCGAAAATGTCAACCGCCATGCTCCGGGCGTTCTTGGGAAGGGCTATTGCGACCGGGTTGCGATCAAGCCCCACTGCCCGGCCCTTGCCGCCGACCTGCCTCGCCGCGTACAGAAGCCACGATCCGGGGGCGCAGCCAAGGTCGAGCACCGACATTTCCTGCCGGAAGAGCCGGAAGCGCTTGTGGATTTCCTCCAGCTTGTAGACGCTCCGGGCCGGATACCCCTCCTTTTTGGCTCGTTCGGCGTAATGATCGAACCAGGGGTTTTTCGGATTTTTTTTGACGAGTGATGCGATGCCGCTTCCCCGATCATTTGGGCAAATTTTTGAGACTAAGCAATATCGCCTTATATTACGGTATGATAGGATTGAAAACCCCATGCCGCAGACAGGCTTGCGGCCAACCCATAGCATCATTTGTCCGCTTCTTCAATCTTGAACGGACGTTTTATCAAAGGGTCTTGTGAAATCTGCGAACAGCCATAAATAGGATGAGGGTCCCCAGAATCGCCAGGGCCAGAAGCTCCCTCCACAGGATGTCCGCCCCCACCCCTTTCAGGAATATTCCCCGAAGGATCACCAGGATGTAGCGAAGCGGGTTCACGATGGTCAGAATCTGAACGGGACGCGGCATGTTGGCGATGGGAAACATGAAGCCCGAAAGGAGCATGGCGGGAAAATAAAAGAAAAAGGTGCTCATCATGGCCTGCTGCTGGGTGCGGCTTACGGTGGAGATGAAAAGCCCGATTCCCAGTGTGGTCATGAGGTATAGAATGGCCGAAAAAAGCAGAAGCAGAAGGCTTCCCCTTATGGGAACCTGAAACCAGGCCACGCCCACGACGGTCACCACTATGGCGTCGAAAAGGGCGATGGCCGCGAATGGCGCGGTCTTTCCCAGGATGAACTCGAAGGATGATATGGGGGTCACCATTATCTGTTCTATGGTGCCCGCCTCCTTTTCCCGAACAATGGCCATGCTGGTGAGCATGAGGGTGATGAGGGTGAGCAGGATGGCGATGACGCCCGGAATGAAGAAGTTGCGGCTTTCCAGGTTCTCGTTGAACCAGGCCCTGGTGGACGCCTCAACCCGGCGGGGCTCTATCCTGACTCCGTTTCTGGAAAGGAAGCGCTCAACGATTATTTCCTCGGAATACCTTGCAACAATGCGGCTGCCGTAATCGAAAAGAATGCGGGCCGTGTTGGAATCGGTTCCGTCCACGATGAACTGGAGCATGGCCGTGCGGCCTGCGGCAAGGTCGGCGGAAAAGCCCCTGGGAATCTCGATGACCGCCCGGACCGCGCTTTTGTTCATGAGCCGCGCCACGTCCTTGGGGCTTTGGGCGATTTCCGCAACCCTGAAATACCCGGATTCCGAAAAGCGCGAGACCAGGGTGCGGCTCTGGGGCGAGTTGTCCAGGTCGTAAACCGCCATGTCGGCGTTTTTGACGTCGGTATTGACCGCGTAGCCGAAAAGCAGGAGTTGGATCACCGGCATCACCAGCACCATCTGCTTCATGCGCGGGTCCCGGAGCACCTGGATGAACTCCTTGATGAGCATCCTCTTTATTCGCTCGAACATTTTTCGCCCCTGTAAATCGGTCAGGCCATACATCTGGATATCAAAAGTAAGCTCCATACTTCCGGTAGGTTGGGTGGTTTAAGCCCAAGGGCAGGTTCACCCAACATCTTGCCTCTATTCCGCAATTGTTGGGTGAACCCCGGCCTTTGGCCGGGAACCACCCAACCTACGCAAGGCTTTGTAATGCCTGCTCAAGACAGCTTTTTCTTAAATTTTATGATGCTCAAAAACATCATGAAAAGTCCGAAGATCACCAGGAGGGCCACGTCCAGCCCAAGGATTTCCAGGCCCACGCCCTTCAGGTAAATACCCTTCATCACCGCCACGAAGTACCTTGCCGGAACAAGGTAGGTGACCACCTGGATCACGTGGGGCATGTTGCTGATGGCGTACATGAAGCCGGAAAGCAGGAAGGCCGGCAGGAAGGTGAGAACCATTGAAAACTGGGTGGCCATTAGCTGGTTCTTGGCCGCGATGCTTATGAAAACCCCCATGCATAAAACCCCGGTCAGAAACACCGAGGCGACCCCGAACAGAAGGGCCGCGTTGCCGCGCAATGGCACCCCGAACACGAATTCGCCCATGTAAATGGCGATGGCAACGTCGGTCAAGCCTATGGCGAAATAGGGCACGAGCTTTCCAAGGACCAGTTCCGCAGCCTGTACCGGGGTGGCTATGAGCTGCTCCATGGTTCCGCGCTCCCACTCCCTGGCAACGGTAAGGGAGGTGAGAAGGGCCGCGATCACCATCATGATGACCGCTATAAGGCCCGGAACGATGTAGTTTTTAGACTTCATCTCCTCGTTGAACCAGACCCTGGGGCGGATTTCGAGCGGTGGGGACAGCGGCCTCATTCCCTTTCTGCGGATTTCGGCTGAAAGCACGTCCTGGGAAAAGGTGCGCACGATTACGTCCGCGTAACCGATGGCGATGGTGGCGGTGTTGGAGTCGCTTCCGTCCACAATTATCTGCACGTGGGCCGTGCGCCCCTGGGCCAGGCGCTTCGGAAAGTCGGAGTCTATCACCATGCCCATCATGGCGGCTCCGGTGTCTATGGCCCTTTCAAGCTCCGCGTGGCTCCACACCATGCCTTTTAAGCTGAAATAGTTGGAGCCGGTGAACCGGGAGATGAAATCCCGGCTCTGGGCCGTCTGGGACCTGTCCCACACCACCAGGGGCACGTGGTCAACATCCAGGGTTAAGGCGTAGCCGAAAAGAACCAAGAGCAGCATGGGAATGGCCACTGCCATGCCGAGGCTACGGGGGTCCCGGATAACGTGAAGAAATTCCTTGAAGGCCACGGCCTTTGTTCGCCTGAAGTTCACCTCTATGGAGCCTTTCCGTTGGAATCGGGCAGGACGAAGTTTTTCACCGCCGGGCTTTCCGGGGCAAGGGCTCTGGCCTGGACCAGAAATTTTTCCGCGTCTTCCGTCCTGCCAAGGCTGTATAGCGCCCTGGCCAGGTTCAGCCTGCTTTCAATACGTCCGGGATCGAGCTCAAGCGCCCGCATGAGGGGCCTAAGGGCGTCCACCGGCCTTCCCGAAGCAGCCAGGGCCGCGCCAAGGTTGGAAAGGGCTGTAGCCCAATCCGGCTCCATCATAACGGCCTTTTCGAAAAATTCCACCGCCCTTTCCGGGCGGCCGCTCGCCATGAAAACGTTTCCGAGGTTCGAGAGGGCCATGGCCCTTTCCGTCTTTTTTATCACCGGCGAGGGGCTTTCAACAACCTTGGCGAACTGGTCCACCGCTTCCTGAAGCCTGCCCTTTTTTGTGAGAATGCTCCCTAAGTTGATGCGGGCGACGGCGAAATCAGGGTACAGGTTTATGGCCTTCCGGTAAAGGCTTATGGCTTTTTCCGTCTCTCCCCGTCCCTCCGCGATTTTGGCCAGGGCCGCCCAGGCTCTTGCGCTTTTGGGCGCGACCGAGAGGGTGGCCGTCCATATGGCTTCCTCGCTGGCGTAATCCGCGTTGCGATGGAAGGTGGCCGAGCCCAGAACCACCGCGATGGCCGCGCCCAATGCAGCGCAGGTTTTTCCGGAAGCTCCGGCGTGTTTGAGAAAAAGGTAAGCCGCCGTCATGGTCAGGGCCAAAATGGCCGCCAGGGGAAGGTAGGCGCGGTGCTCCTCGGCCACCAGGAAAAGGGGCAGGATGCTGGACGTGGGCGCCAGGAGCAGGAAAAAGAGGCTTGCCGCAAGGCCCGCCGCCCGGCGCTTCAAGGTGAAAAAAGCCCCGGCGAAAAATGGAGCCGCCAGGGCTGCGGCGAAGAAGAGCTTGACCGGCAAGGCCGAATCGAAAAGGTTTCCGGTGGAAATTCCGTGCTGGCCGTAGTCGAAGCATAGCCCAAAGGGAAAAATCGCCAGCCTGATGTAATGCCAGATGACGCGCGGCTGGAAAAGGAAGTGGTCGAGGCCCGAAAAGGCCGCGTTTCCCCCGTAGGCGTGCCCCGCCGTCTGGCCCGACAGGACAAGGGCGGCCAGAAGGCCAAGGCCCACAAGATAGCCCAGGTAGCGCCGGGGGGACCGGGAAAGAATCCGTGAGGGGCCTTTTCCGGTGACCGTCCACTCGTAGAGGATAACCGCAAAAGGTGCGGTTACCAGGGTTTCCTTGGACCCCACCCCCAAAATGAAGGCGGCGACCGAAACCGCGCCCCACCAGTGACTGCTTTTTTCCGAAGCGCCCGGTTCGACGCTCCGGGCCGCCCCGTAAAGGGTGGCGAGGTAAAAGAGCGCGGCCAGGGATTCCAGGCGCTGGGTTATGTAGGTCACGGCCTGGGTTGTAAGGGGATGCGCCAGCCAGGTCAGGGCGCAGAAAAAGGCCAGCCAGCGGGCCTCGTTTTCGGAAAACGTATATTTGTCGGCGGTGGACCGGCCAGGGGCCGGAAAAATGCGGCCAAGGAGACCGAAAAGCACCAGGCCGGACAACACGTGGATCAGAAGATTTACCGCGTGGTAGCTCCAGACTGAAGTTCCTGAAATCGCATGGTTTACGGCAAAGGTGAAGGCGGTGACCGGGCGGCCCGCAAGCCCTGTTCCGACTGAGCCCGTGTTGGGCCACCAGGGCGGCCACAGGCGCTCCATTCCGGGGTTTTTCACCAGGTTCCAGGCGTCGTCCAGGAGCATGGGAACCGAAAAGCTGTTTGACCAGGCGAGGATGGCCAAAAGGGGGAAGGCGAAAAGGGCGAAGGAGGGGAAGCGCCAGCCGACCTTTCCGGGCTCCCTGGGCGGCTTTCCGCCGCGTTCCCCGCCAAGTTCTGAATTTCCGCCTTCCACGTCTTGCGCCCCTTTTGAGGGAGGGTGTCCGGTTTTCGATTTTTTTTATGTTAGCCCGGCATCTATCCGCTTGCAAGAGTGGGCTTCGATGTTGTATTTTTTCCGCACGTAAAAAACCCCTGCGGCGGGCATTTGGCCGCGACCCTGGAAACGCAACCTGTATACAAGGAGCCAGCCATGTCTTTCAAGGTCAACATTGACGTAACCAAGGAAATCACCCTGTCCTGCGATTTTGACACAGCCTTTGAAATTTTTTCCAACGTGCGGGAAATGGCGGAATTTTTTCCCGACGTGGACAAACTGGAGGATATGGGCGGCAATGCCTGGAAATGGACCATGAAAAGCGTGGGCATCTCGAAATATTCCATGGCTGTCCAGTACGCCGCCAAGTACGTGTTCAACAAGGACGAGTGCTGGATACGCTGGAGCCCTGTCATGGGCATAGGAAACGGCGTCAACTCAGGCTCGGCCAAAATCAGGAAGGCCGGTCCCAAGACCACGGTGGTTGATTTCGCCACCTCCCTGGAACTCGAAATCCCCTTTTCAAGCCTTGCCAAGCCCATCCTGAAGCCCTTTGTGGAGAGCCAGTTCACCGCCACCCTGGAGAAGTTCGAGCAGAACGTAATCAATGGCGTCAGGGGATAGACTTTCATACCTGGGAGCAGTGTCGTCTTGTCAGTATTGTGCGCCCTGGCGCGTCAGTTAGTTCCATTTTTAAAGGCAGCGGCCCTATTTCGTCATTCCGGCGTAGGCCGGAATCCAGTTTTTGGCTGTTTGCAGGCTATCCCTGGACCCCGGCTTCCGCCGGGGTGACGGATAACCCATCATAAAAGATGTCGGAAGCCTAGAAATGAACACCCTTGACCAACAGGCGGAGTACTGGGACCGGGTGGCGATTGAAAAGACCTTCACCCATCCCCTTAATATGGCTCTTGTCGCGTCCTTCCTGCCTAATGATTCAAGGATTCTGGACTACGGCTGCGGCTACGGCAGGCTTGCCGCCCAGTTGCGGGAAGCCGGTTACGAAAAGGCGGTGGGGCTCGACGTCTCGCCGCGCATGATCGAACGGGGCTTTCAGGAGTTCCCAGGCCTCGATCTGCGGGTGACCTCCGGCCCGCCCCTGCCCTTTCCGGACGAATCCTTCGACCTGGTTCTGCTTTTCGCGGTTCTGACCTCGATTCCCAGCGACGCGGGGCAAACGGAGCTTGTGGCGGAGATCAAACGGGTTCTGGCTCCGGGCGGCTTCATCTACGCCAGCGACTACCCCCTGCAGGACGACGAAAAAAACCTCGCCCGCTACCGGGAAAACAAGGAAAAATTCGGGAGATACGGGGTATTTGAACTCTCGGACGGCGGGGTGATGCGCCACCACGACAAAGCCTGGATGGACGGGCTTTTTGCCGGATTCGACGCAACGGATCAAAAGGAAATTTCGGTAAGCACCATGAACGGAAGCTCCGCCACGGCTTTTCAGTTTTTCGGGAAAAAGAAGGAGCGCCCCTGACAACCTGTTGAAAACGACCGGACGTGAAGCCTGGATATCAATTTCGATATCCGCGATGAAATGCCAAGGCTGGCGAAAAGCCATAAGAGCCAAGCGTACCACAGGTACGTGGCGGAATTGCCTTTGATGCCTGACACAGCAGTTCGCGTTTTTAGACAGGCTGTTAAATCAAAAAATCTTCCCCGGATTCATTATGTTGTTCGGGTCGAAAAGGGCCTTTATTCCCTTCATTAGCGCCATCTCCGCAGGGCCTATTTCCTTGGAAAGCCAGGGGGCCTTGGTGAGGCCCACCCCGTGCTCGCCCGAAAGGGTGCCCCCAAGGGCTAAGGTGTAATCGAAAATCTCGTCAACGGCCTTTTCCGCTTTTGCCGAAAGCGCCGCGTCAGCCTTGTCGTACATTACGTTTACGTGCATGTTGCCGTCCCCGGCGTGACCGAAGGTGACGAGGCTCAAACCGTCGCGCTTCCGTATTTCCTCTATTTTTGAAATCATGTCCGGGATTTTGGTGCGCGGAACCACGATGTCCTCGTTGAGCTTGTTGGGCCCAAGTGCGAACATGGCCGGGGACAGGGATTTGCGGGCCTTCCACAAAAGCGCGGCCTCCTCCTTGTTATCGGCGGGTATCACCCTTTTCGCCCCGGTTTTTTCGCACACGGCGGCGGCGGCCTTGGCCTGGGCGTCTGCGGAATCCGGGTCGCCGTCCACTTCCAGCAGAAGCACCGCCCCGGCGTCCGTGGGAAGCCCTGTTTTAAGGTGGGTTTCGGCGCAGGCCAGGGCGGCCCTGTCCATGTACTCCACCGCCCTGCATATTATGCCCGCACCGAAAAGGGCCGCCACCGTACGGGCAGCGTCCCGTATGTCGTCGTAAATCGCGCACAGGGTGCGCACAGCCGCCGGAAGGGGCAGGAGCCGGACGGTAAGGCCCGTTATCACGGCAAGGGTACCCTCGGAGCCCACCAGGAGACGCGTGAGATCGTAGCCCACAACACCCTTGGCGGTGACCACCCCGGTTTTTATCACCGCTCCGCCCGGAATCACCGCCGTAAGGCCAAGCACGTAATCCCGCGTCACCCCGTACTTCACGGCCCTTGGGCCGCCCGCGCATTCGGCGGCGTTGCCCCCCATGGTTGAATAGGCTGCGGAGCCGGGATCCGGCGGATAGAAAAGCCCCTTTGCCTCAACTGCGGCCTGGAACTTTCCGGTTATCACCCCCGGCTCGACACGCGCGATGAGGTTTTCCGTGTCGATTTCAAGGATTTTGTCCATGCCCGAAAGAACCAGGGCCACCCCCTCGTTCAAGGCGATGGAACCGCCCGTCATGCCGGTTCCCGCGCCCCTGGGGGTGACCGGAACCCTTCGCTCGTGGCAAAGGGCCATGATGCGGGAGACCTCCTCCGTTGTCGCGGCAAAGGCCACCGCCCCCGGAAGGCCCTCGCGGCCCGTGGCGTCGGTGGCGTAGGGAATCCTCTCCTCAGGGCGGGTGAGGCAGCGATCCCTGCCCACGATTTTGGCAAGGTCCTTTAAAAACGATTCGGGCAGGGGCATTAGGATATGCTTCCGTCTATTTTAAATTCGTTGAAAACTTGAATCGACAGGCTGACATAAAACGATGAGCCGCAAGGCGTGCGAGAAAGCCAATGAGTCAAGCGTACCCGCCCAAGAAATCGCAGAGTTCTTGGGCTATATTTGGATGTTCGTACGTGACGGAATTGGCTTTCTCGCAGAACACTGCCGGATCGCGTTTTAGGGCAGCCTGTTACAAGGTGATGAGGTTGTATTCCGTGCTCCCCAGGCCGATTTCCTCGCCGTAGTTCAACTGGATGTCGCCCTTGGTGTAGCTCCAAAGGCCCGCGAACTTGTCCGCGCCCGGCTCCAGGTTCTTGTGCAAATGCGAGCCCGCGATTCCGGCCTTCTGGTTGATGAGGTCCACCGAGGCCTTGTCCAGGGCCACCGGGTCGTGGGACGCCAGAATTCCAACGTCGGCCACGATGGGGGTGTCGCTCCAGGGGATGCAGTCGCAGTCCGGGGTCACGTTCATAACGAAATTTATGAAACCCACCCTGCCCCGCTTTCCGGTTATCGCGCCCAAGGCGTATTCCGTCATGCGCTCCATGAACTCCGGGATGTCGGTTGCCCAGTCAAGGTCAATGCACTTTTCCGGGCACACGGTAACGCACTCTCCGCAGCCTATGCAGCGGCACTTGTCGATTTCGCTCTTGCCGTCCGTCACCACGGCGGCCCCTGCCGGACAGACCTCCTCGCAGCTTCCGCAGCCCACGCACTTGTCCTGGTTCACGTAAAAACGGGCCGAGTGCTGCTCCTTTTTTCCGGCAGCCGGAGCGCAGCCCATGGCCAGATTTTTTATGGCCCCGCCGAAGCCAGCCAGCTCGTGGCCCTTGACGTGCGAGAGAACGATCATGGAATTTGCCGAAACAATGTCCCGGGCGATTTTTACCGCAGAAAAGCGCCTGCCCGGAATCTGCACGTCCACCATGCTTTCGCCCTTTAAGCCGTCGGCGATGATGACGGGGGCTCCCACCACGGAAAACGCGAACCCGTGCTCGGTGGCCGTGATTATGTGGTCAACTGCGTTCTTGCGGCTTCCGGTGTAGAGGGTTCCGGTGTCGGTGAGAAAGGGCCTTGCCCCGGCGTCCTTGATCTTATCCACGACCGCCCGCACAAAGGAGGGCTGAATGTGGGTGTGGTTGCCCCTCTCGCCGAAGTGGAGCTTGACCGCCGTGAGATCGCCCTTTTTGAGAACTTCCGCCAATCCTGCCTTGTCGAACAGGCGCTTGATCTTGTTTGTGGCGTTTTCCTTGAAGCTTCTGCTGCGAAAATCCACGAACCATACATCTGATGCCATGACGGCCTCCTTTCTGGCGGTGAAAATGTCGGATTGCTATTTACGTTTTAATTTATGCTTCCTTTTACGCTTTGATATGATTTCATTCATAAGGTTGTCTCTCCTTATTTTTTGGTCTCTTTTTTCTTTCCTTTCATCCATTTTATATAATATGAAAGAAGATAAACATAATAAACATATAAGTATGGAAAGTGTCCCTGCTATTGGCGAGAGAAGAAATTTCATCACAAATTTGGAGTGGCTATAGTTGGGTATTTTTAAATACGGGATTCCAAAACCGACATTTGCAATATAGTAATAAGAAAAATATGTGGAAAGAATCACAATAAGAATAAATGCAAGCATCATACAAGACATTATCCAATTAAATTTCATGGAATTGTTCCAGTTGCAAGTTATGTAGATGTTGCATAAAGGCCTTTAGAACTCGTCTACACAATAAGCGCCCGATGTAAAATTATATACGATAGCTTGGCAGGCTGGTGGTTTTGCCAGTCGGGCGGAACCACCAGTCTGCCGTTTTCCCTTACCAAAGCGCCCGGTGGAATTCCGACACTCCGTGAACATTATCGAGTTTCACCGGCTCGCCGCCGGGGGGTGTGAGGGTGCCGGAATAGGAGCCGAAAAACTGGCGGAACCAGGTTTTAAGAAGCACTGCGTTCACCTTTTCCGAGCGCTCGCCCAAGGGGGTGAAGGTCAGATCCACGGTTCCGGCCTCGTCCCACAGATGCCAGGGCTTGTAGGGCTCCTGGGCCGAGAACTCGAAGATCACCCGGCTTACCCGGCTGCGCTTGCCCACGCCCGCCCAGAAGGCGTTCTCGGAGAAAAAGGCCTCGTTGGTCAGCGCCGCGAAATTGGCCCCCACGGGAATTTCGGCCCCTGAGGGGTTTTTTCCGAAGCCCGAAAACGCCGCCCAGTACCAGTTGGTTTCACGCCTTAAGTATCCGCCCGACCAGTCGTAGAGAATGGTCACCTGGCTGGGGTCCTCCACAAGCTCCTTACCGTTTAACTTCACGGAAATCGCGTCGCACAGGATGGGCGCGGCCTTTTCGGTGAAGGTGAACCGGAAGGGCTCGGAGGGGTTCAGAACCCGCAAAGGCGTCTGCACGTCAAGGCCGTAGCGGGCCGAAAGGGAGACCGCCAGCTTTCCCGAAAAATTCGCCTCCGCTGAAAGGGTCTTGTTTGCGTGGCTCTTGGAAAGATTCAGAAACGATCCGCCCTTCTTGAATTTTATGGCGTACTCGTCGGGGTTGGCCGGTAAATCAAGGAACATGTTCCCGGGGTTTTTGGCGTCGTATTGCGCCACCAGGCCCTTGCCGAACTGGTAGACGTAGGCGAAGACGGTGTTTAAGTAGCCTAAGCGCACGGCTGCGAAGCCCACGAAGTAATCGCCGAACGAAATTCCCAGGTAGTTGAAGGCGTGAAAGGCCCAGCGTTTGCGAAACCCGCCGATTTCCTTGCCGAAAAAATTCCAGAGCCGGAAGTCTTCGGAGTTGAAGTTCACCGGCTCGTCGAACACGCCGTAGTTCACCCTGTTGTCCGGCCCGATTATGCTTTTCATGTTGTTTTCCCCTTCAAAAGAATCCGTAACGCCTTAATTTTCAGTATAATTCCATAACCGATTTGAACCGTTCAAGCTCGGTTTCCCGGGCCAGTCCCTTTTGTTCCAGAAGCTCCACCATGTCGGGCTCGTTGAACCGCATGTAGGGGTTCACCAGGAGTTCCTCGGCAATGGTTGAGCAAACCCTGGCCGGGTCGTATTTCGCCTTCATTTCATCTATGTGAGGATTAGCGGGAGTCAGAATCCGGGCAAAGGTGAGGGACGCGGCCACGTAGTCGTGACCGGCCCAGACCACCGTTTCGGGCGGCAGGGCCATGAGGAGCGCAACCGAGCGGTAAAAGGCGTCAAGGTCGCCCGAAAAGCAGTTGCCCACGGTGAAGTTGAACAGGGTGTCGCCGGAGACGAGGTTGCTCCCGGCCAGAAAGCAGAGGCTGTCATCCGTGTGGCCTGGGGTTTCCAGCACCTTTACCACCGAGTTTCCCACCATAACGATTCCGGCCCGCACAAGCTGGTCACGGCTCATGAGCCGCGCGCCGGTTTCGGCGCAGAGCCTTCCCGTTCCGGCTGTGTGGTCTGCGTGATTGTGGGTGTGGAAGGCGGAAACCAGCGAGATGCCCTTTTCCTCAACGTAACGGGCAATATCACGCACCGCGCCGCCGTCCACGGCAACGGCCCTGTCCCCGTCAACCAGCAGATACCCAAGGTTGTCGGAACTGTATCTGAATTGCACAACTTCCATCGAAGTCCTTCCGGGTCAGGCTTTTTCCGGTTTCCAGTTTTCCGCCCTACCTTCAGCAAGGGCGATTTCTTCGGCGTTCATGAGGGAGCGCAGCTTTTCCACGGTCTTGTCAAGCCCTCCAGCGCCCAGTTTCCGGGCCGAAAGAAACCAGAAAAGGGCCTCGATCCGGTCCTTCAAGACGCCGTAGCCGTTTCCGTGAAGCACACCGAGCCGGGCCATTGCCGAAAGCTCGCCCTTTCCGGCGGCTTTCCGGTACCACCGGGCGGCCTCGGCCATGTTTTTGGGAACGGCTTGGCCGGTTTCGTAGAACTGGCCCAGTTTGTACATGGCTTCAGGGTTTCCCTGCGCGGCCCAGACCCGGAACTGGGACACGGCCTGTGCGTATGCGTGGGCCTGATTCTTCATGGCTTGCTCCTTCCCGCCCGATTAAACCAAAACCGTGCGCCCTTGTCGAGAAAAACCGGGCGGAATGAACGCAGCCTCAAATACCGTTGACAATACCCCCATCGGGGTGATATTTTTTCCAGGATTCGGAATCGCGCTAAATAACGGGTGATTACGGTCGGAGGCGGCCAGGGTCAAAAGTGATTTGCCTCACACTGGCTAGATGAATGAAACTTCATTAAAAAATAATCATTAACATGCATGGAGAAATCCGTGTAAAATATGTCGCGTTAGCCGGGTCCGGGCAGGGGCGTGCCTGGTGCGGGGGCGTTGAGGAACCTGACAAAAACAGCGGGAGGACGAAGGTCATGCGGAAAATTCTTGCGGTGGTGGTTCTGGTTTGTTTTCTTGCAGCCCCGGCTCTGGCCAGGGAAGTTGGCGGCGTAACGGTTCCCGATTCAATCTCGGCCGGTGGAAAATCACTGGTTCTGAACGGAAGCGGCGTGCGCAAAAAATTCGGCGTGGTGAAGGTTTACGCCGGGGCTCTTTATCTTGGCCAGAAAAGTTCCGATGCTGACAAGATCCTTGCCTCCGACGAGCCCATGGCGCTGGTCATGGCCTGGATCAAGGACGGCGTGGAAAAGGCCGATGTTTCCAAGGCCTGGCACGAGGGATTCGCACGGGCCATGAATGGCAACACCGCGCCCTTGAAGGCCCAGATCGAGACCTTCGACGGCTGCTTTCCGGCGGTCTACAAGAAAAAGGACGTGTACAAGTTCATCTACGAGCCGGGCGTCGGCACCACTGTCGAGATCAATGGCCAGAAAAAGACCGTGATTCCCGGCCTTGCCTTCAAAAAGGCCCTTTTCGGCAACTACCTTGGATCAACGGGCAAGGACGGCGGGCTGGCGACCCTCAAGACCGGCCTGCTTGGAAAGTAACAGCCCGTCTAAAAACGCGAATCGCTGTGTCAGGCTTCGAAGCGCGGGTCGGTCATATACGAACAGTATTATTCCTCCCCGCGCTTCTCGCCAACCTTCGCGCTTCATCGCCATTATTTAAACTGGTATCCAGGCTGTCCATTCGGCCCTTTTTCAATCCGAAATAGAAAGCCCCCTGGGAAGCCGGAACCGGCCTTCCAGGGGGCTGTTTTTTAAGGGCCTCCCGATTAAGGGGGGCCTTTTTATTCCTGTTTCTTGATTCTGAGCGACAACTCCGCAAGCTGGACCGCCGAAACCGCCGACGGGGCGCTTGTCATGAGGCAGGCGGCCTTCTGGGTCTTGGGGAAGGCGATAACGTCCCTTATGGACTTTTCCCCGCACAGGATGGCAACGAGGCGGTCCAGGCCGAAGGCGAGACCGCCGTGGGGGGGCGCACCGGAGGCCAGGGCCGCCAGCAGGAACCCGAACTTTTCCTCGGCCTCGTCGTGTCCTATCCCAAGGGCCGCGAAAATCTTTTCCTGCATGGGGCTCTGGTGGATTCTTATGGAGCCGCCGCCGATTTCCGTACCGTTAAGCACCATGTCGTAGGCTCTCGACCGCACCCGCGCCGGGTCGGTTTCAAGAAGCGCAAGGTCCTCTTCCATTGGGGCAGTGAAGGGGTGGTGAAGGGCCACGTACCGCTTTTCGTCCGGGTCGTATTCCATAAGGGGAAACTCGGTCACCCAGGCGAACGCGAAGGTTTCATCCTCGATGAGCGAGAGTTTTTCGGCAAGGTGGTTCCTTAGGGCGCCCAGGGCGTCGTTGGCGATTTTTTTGGAATCCGCCACGAAAAACACCACGTCACCCTGCTCCATGCCTATGCGGGTTGCAAGGGCCGCCTTTTCGTCGTCCGAGAAGAACTTGGCGATGGGGCTCTGCCAATCGCCCTTTTCCTTCACCTTCACCCAGGCAAGGCCCTTGGCACCGTAGATGGCGGCGAACTTGGTGAGATCGTCCAAATCCTTGCGGCTAAGCTCGCCCGCGCCCTTGGCGTTCAGGGCTTTTACCATGCCGCCCCGCAGGGCAACCTCGGCGAAAACCTTGAAGCCGGATTTTTCCACGATGTCGGTTACTTCGCAAAGGGGCAGGCCGAAGCGAAGGTCAGGCTTGTCGCTTCCGTAAAGGTCCATGGCCGTCTCGTATGTAAGCCTTTGAAACGGCAGTGAAACCGTGACTCCAAGCACCGCGTCGAAAAGCCCCGCGATCATTTTTTCGGTTAAGGCCATGATGTCCTCCTCGCCGATGAAGGACATTTCAAGGTCTATCTGGGTGAATTCGGGCTGGCGGTCGGCCCGGAGGTCCTCGTCGCGGAAGCAGCGCACTATCTGGTAATAGCGCTCGTAGCCCGCAACCATAAGAATTTGTTTGAAAAGCTGGGGCGACTGGGGAAGGGCGTAAAAAAGCCCCGGATTCACCCGGCTCGGCACGAGGTAGTCGCGCGCGCCTTCGGGGGTGCTCTTGGTCAGAAAGGGCGTCTCGATTTCCAGAAAGGCGTGTTCATTGAG
This sequence comes from Deltaproteobacteria bacterium, assembly GCA_016235345.1. Lineage (NCBI taxonomy): Bacteria > Pseudomonadati > Myxococcota > Myxococcia > Deltaproteobacteria bacterium. The sequence continues at coordinate 269,188 of JACRLG010000028.1, forward strand.
AAAATTACGCACGTACTGGGAGGTTTTGTGCCGGACGGTAAGGTTGCGAACCATTCTGGGGCGGCGAAGGTCCAGGTAGCGGTTCTGAAGGCGCAGGGGCTCGGAGACCTCCACAGTGTCCTCAATCATGAAGGGCGGAGTGGTTGCGGTGTTGAATATCCAAAGCTCGTTCACCATGACTTCTATGCCGCCGGTGTCGAGATTCGGGTTTTCCATTCCTTCGGGGCGAACAGAGACCGTACCGCGCACGCCAAGAACGTATTCGCTGCGCAAATCGTGAGCCTTTTGGTGGACTTCGGGGTTTCGGTCCGGGTTGAAGACCACCTGGGTGATGCCTTCCCGGTCGCGGAGGTCCACGAAAATCACTCCGCCGTGGTCCCGGCGGCGCAAAACCCAGCCCGTGAGCACCACTTCCCGCCCGGCGTCTGCCACGGTGAGGCTGTTGTTGTGGTGCGTCCTGCGAACGTTTCCTAAAGCATCCACGATCCTGCCCTTTCGTTTTACATGCGTATCAAAATCAGGCGCGCCGCGACATCCGGCGTGTCATGTGTTTGAAAGAATTTGCGCAAGGCGCTCCACGATTCCGTCGAATGGGACAGGCACCTGCTCCTTGGTTTCCATGTCGCGCAAGAGGGCGCTTTGGTTTTTAAGCTCGTCTTCCCCAAGCATCAGCACGAAATCCGCGTTAAGCCTGTCGGCCCGCTTCATCTGGCTTTTGAGGCCCTTTCCGGCGTAGTCGATCTCGGCGGCAATCCCACGACGGTTCAAGGCGCACTGCCAGGAAAAGCCGAGCTTTTTGGCCTCATCCCCAAGGCAGGCTATGAATAGAAGCCTGTCCTTGGGCAGAACCGTTTTTTCCGACAGAAGCTCAACCAGCCGGTCCATGCCCACGGCAAAGCCCACCGCAGGCGTCGCCGGGCCGCCAAGGGCCTCCACGAGCCCGTCGTAGCGCCCGCCGCCCGCAACGGCGTTCTGAGCGCCCAAAGACGTCGTCTGAACCTCGAAGGTGGTGCGGGTGTAATAGTCCAGGCCCCGCACGAGCCTTGGGTTTTCCACGTACTTTATTCCAAGCTCCGAAAGAGAGCCGGTGACCGCCGCGAAATGGTCGCGGCAGCTTTGGCACAGGTGTTCGCGTATGGAGGGCGCGCCTTCCACGGCGTCCCGGCATCCCGGAACCTTGCAGTCCAGCACCCGCAAGGGGTTGGCCTCGTGGCGGCGAAGGCAGTTTTCGCAAAGGTCAGCCTTTTTCTGAGCCACGAAATCCTTCAAGACCTGCTTGAATCCGGGGCGGCAGTCGGGGCAGCCAAGGGAATTTATGTGAACGGAGACATCCGGGGTGTCGAGCTTTTCCAGGAGTGTGACCAGGGCCAGAATCACCAGAACGTCGGCCTCGTAACCGGCGGCCCCGAAAAACTCGGCGTTAAGCTGGTAGAACTGGCGGAAGCGGCCCTTTTGCGGCCTCTCGCGCCTGAACATGGGGCCGGTGGTATAGAGCTTGCGCGCGGGGTCGGCGGAGGTCAGGCCGTGCTGGATAAGCGCCCGCACCACTCCGGCTGTTGCTTCGGGCCTGAGGGTTAAGAGGTCCCCGCCACGGTCCTCGAAGGTGTACATCTCCTTTTCCACGATGTCGGTGTCAGCCCCAATGGAGCGGGCGAAAAGCTCGGTGCGCTCCATTATGGGAAGCCGAATCTCGGAAAAGCCGAAACTTCCGAAGACCTCCTGCGCGGTGGCCTCCACCCTGCGCCAGAGGCTTGAGTCCGGCGGAAGAACGTCCCTGAATCCCTTTATGAGATGAATCATTTTCCCCTCTTTCCACATGCAAAATGCAAACATATATTATTTGCAGACGGGAAGGGAAAAATCAAGATGAAAAGTCGGCGGGTGGCGGGCGGCAAAAAGAAATTTGAAAATGATCCTGTTTTTTTGGCAACTATTCTCTTAGATTTTTGATAACATACTCAATATTAAACTCTTTTGCTATCTGGCTAAGCCGTCTCATCGCCTCCAAATCATCAATTCTACCAGCTTTTATGAACTGCTCTCTGCTATTGTTGGCTAAATATAGCTGATCAATTACTTTGGTTTGTACTTTTTCATGAAGCTGTATCGCTGTTTTAAATTCATCAAGAACTTTCTGCTGAATCTCATCGGCTTCATGCCCATCAAGCGCTTCATAATAATAAAAATTATTATACCTTTCAACAAATATCTGAAGCTGCATTTCTTGCATTATAACTTTAGAAACTAATAAAGTTGCATCAAGTAAAGATTTTATTGTTTCTGTTCTATACATTATTATCGAGCTTTCCTGTACATTCTCTTAAACTTCCCACTTTTATCATTTGGCGCGATATGAAGAAAAAGCGTATGTTGCAATTCAACCTCCAGATGAAGTGCAGCATATTTTGCATACCAAATCACTTCTGCCAATGGTTCGCCATCATGCCATGTTGTCATTACAAAAGAAGCTTCCGGTATTTCATCGAAGTTGGAATCCTCACTTCTTGCCCAATCAACGAAATCATGCCATGATCCGCATTCACGGCCCCAAGCCATCACATATAAACAGCCGGACCATACCAGCCATTTGCTCACTATCTTTTTACAATCAACTGAAGTAAAAATTTCAGAAATTACGACGGCTTTAAATGGGCTAAGATAGCTGAGGTCCGGCAAATCCTTTTCATCGGTTATCCGCAGGTATTTGATCATGCTGTTCTCCACCGTTTTTCCTCACCCCAGGGCGAAAAGCTCCACGGACCCTGTCCGTCCGGGCACGGGGACCGGGCCCAAGGGCCTCGCGTTTGCGGGGGGCGATGAAAGGCGCGAAAGCACCTCGCGGCTTATGAGCACAGCGGTTCCCAGGGCCTTGTTGAGGGACTCCACGCGGGCGGCCACGTTCACGGTGTCGCCTATGACGGTGTATTCCCCCCGGCTTTCCGAGCCCAGCACGCCGCACACGGCGGCCCCGGCGTGGATGCCGATGCCGATGCGGGTTTCCGGCAGGCCCTGTTCCCGGACGGTGCGCTCCACGGCGCCCTGCATCTCAAGGGCTGCGGCCACCGCGTTTTCGCAATAATCGGGGCTGTTGAGCGGAGCCCCGAAAACCGCCATGAAACCGTCTCCCAGAAACTTGTTGATTATGCCCTTGTGCCTTTCCACGATTTCAATGAGGGGCAGGAAAAGCCCGTTCAGGTAGTCCATGAGGTCATCGGGCGACATCTTCTCGCTTAGAAGGCTGAATCCCCGGATGTCCAGGAAGAGCACAGCCACCTCGCGCTGTTCCGGGGCGGCCTTGCCCTTTTCCAGGAGCTTTTCCGCCACTGCGTACGACACGTGCCGACCGAAAACGCCGGTTATGCGGTCCTGCTCCAGGACCGAGGCCAGGGCGGCCTCCATGCGGCGGCGTATCTGCCTGGAAACAAAGGCCATTGCCGCGCCGAAAAGAAGGAGCATGAGGGCCCGGTCGATGTGCAGGCCCATGAGGTAGAAAAAGCTCTGGCCGATTTTTTCCGGATTCTCGTTGAAAAGGCGCATGGAGAGTATGAGGTATTCCAGGCAGGCCACCGCCCCCATGAAAAGGCAGAGCCTGGGGCGCAAGCGAAGGGCGGCCATGCCGATGAAGAGGAAATACATCATCACGAGCGGGCTGTGCAGGGTGTCGATGCCGATGATCCTTGAGGCAAGGAACATTCCGAAGGTGGGGATGCTGGCCTCGGCCAGGGCGTTGCCGTAAAGGCCGGGGGTGGGAAAGGGCCTCCCGTGCTCCTTAAACCAGGAAAAGACCCGGCTCACGCCCCATTCGTAGGCGGCCACCGTTGCCAGGAACACGGCCACGAAGGGGTGCACGTCCTCGCCGAAGGGAAGCGGGACGGCCTTTGCGAGGTTCAAAAGCGGGACGTGGCGGGTGACCAGGACGTGCAGGGCGCTCACCGCGAAAAGGGCCGAGAGCAAAAGCGCCCGCGTTCTTTCGGCGGCCAGGACCTCGGTTTCAAAGCCCCGCCGGAAAGCCTCGCTCCGCAGGCCCCACGACCGCGCAAACTCCAGGCCCGCCCGAATGCTTTCCGGCAATGGTTTTTTCACCAGGCCCCTTTTCGGAAAAGCCGGAGTGAGATGTAATTGCACAACCCCGCTTAGGTTGGGTGGTTTAAGCCCAAGGGCAGGTTCGCCCAACAATTACCCAATGAAGCCAAGATGTTGGGTGAACCTGTGCTTCGCACAGAACCACCCAACCTACAAGCTCTGATTTTCGGGATAGTACGTAACATCTATATAGTTTAGCCTTATAATGACAAACTTGTAAAAATGTTCATATCGCCAACTGAATTGAGTTTCGATTTCACCATTATTATATTGATGACAAATTTCAACTTCATCTTTCCAGCTCTCAGGCGATGGTTTGCCAAGTATGGATTCAATATATTCCGGCGTTGTTTTCCTGGTGATAGCGGTTACAGTGTTATTGACTACAATAATCCCATTAAATGGCTTTGCAAAATCTGTTTTATTAAAGAATACTGAAAAACTGGTAAGTTTATTCTTTTCAACGCCTATTGAAATACCATATTTACGTAGGCATATCGATTTATCATGTTGTTCTATATTATACTTAAGACCTAAAAATGACAGATTATAAATATAAGTAAATAATTTTATGCCATTAACGCTGAAGTCGTCAAAATTTATTATAACATGGCATGTGTCATCGATTACGCTGATCGCTTCAGGTAGCTTCTTCATATAGCTATTCTTTGCATTGATATATAATTGAACAATTATACCGTTTTTGCGCAGGCGACTAGCTCACCATCATTGAGTCCCGGCGCGCCTTGGCTGTGGCCAGGTCCTCGCCGCTTATGACGGAGGTGGTCTTTATGACGAAACCTATCTTGCGGCCCTTGTATTTTTCCGTGGCGGTCATGGAAAGACGCCCCTCCTTGTTGAGGGAAAAGGTGATCCTAAGCACGGTTTTGGCCGGAAGATCGGGGGGCAGCACCACCCAGGCCCGGCCTATTTCCGCCGTCTGCTCCACCGCCACCCACTCGTCGTCCTCCTCGCTTTCAACGAGCCGCAACTGGATGCCCTTCTGGTTCGGGACCGAGGTGGAAAAAATCTTCTCGCCCATTGCCGGAAGAACCCTGTTCTTGGGGATGACGATAAAGACCGTCTCGTGGCCGTCCTTGGCCTTGGTGAGAAAGCCCATGGACTTGCACACCACGTCCTGGATTTCCATCATGGAGTTGCGAACGGCGGCCACGGCGTAGCCGGTGTCCTCGGCCACCTCCTTCACCGACTCCTCTATCACCTGCACGGGCACGTCTATGTCGATGTCCGAAAGTTCCTCGTCCAGGGTCTTCTTGGCGCTCCTGATCTTCTCGCCCCTGTCCGTGGGGTCCCAGGAGGCGTCAAGGGTAAGCTCCAGGTGGCCGTCGAGGTCGTCAAGGGAGGGCATCTTGGACTCGGCCTTTCTGGCAACCTTTTCCAGGTTGTCGGCCAACTCCCCCAAGTCCATCTTTATATCCACCTTTTTGGAGATGCGCTCCACCATGCGGTCGCGGAGAAAGAGCTTCCAGCCGAAGATGGCCGCGCCCCGCGCTATGGCCTCCTCAGGGTGGTAGAGCTTGGGCTCTATGCCGAACTTGTCGGTTATGCCCTTGGCCACCTGCCCCAGGTATGAGCTTCCCCCCACCAGGATTATCTCGTCGAAGCGGGTGTAACCCTTTTTCCGGGCGTCTTTGAGCATTCCGCTTGTGATGTTCAAGGTCCTGTGGATGAGGTCCTTGGTTATGGCGTTGAAGATGTCGCGGGAAAGCTCGATCCCGAAATCCTTTTCAAGGTAGGAGAAGCCGATTTTGGCCTTCTGGCTGTTGACGAAGGATTTCTTGGCCTTTTCCACCTGGTCGTGTATGTCCCAGTGGGTGGCATAATCGTCCAGAATGTTGTATTCCACGGGATCGAGGCCGGTGTCCTTGTAGAATTCCTCGGCCACGAACTCCATCATGCGGTCGTTCCAGTCCTTGCCTCCGAGCCTTGGGTCTCCGCCCGTGCCGATGACCTTGATGGACTTGGGCCTTATGTCGATCATGGTTATGTCGAAGGTGCCGCCACCCAGGTCGTAGACCACGATCTTCTTGGGCTCCTGCATCTCGGCGGCTCCGTAGGCTATGGCCGCCGCAGTGGGCTCGCTGATTATCTGGCGCACGGTGAGCCCCGCGATTTCCCCGGCAAGGCGCACGCTCTCGCGCTCGTTTATGCCGAAATAGGCCGGGCAGGTGATCACCACGTTTTTGATCCTGCATCCCACCTGCTCTTGGGCGTCCTGTACCAGCTTCCTTAGAATGAAGCTTGATATCTCCTCCACGGAAAAGGCGCGACCGCAGTTCTCGAAGCGGAACCCCGGGTCGTTGATGGAGCGCTTGACGTAGCTCACCACGTTTTCCGGGTATTCCTTGGCGGCCTCCACGGCGGCCAGGCCCACCCGGACGTTTATGCCGTCTATCCAAACCACCGAGGGGGTGGTATGATGGCCCTCACGGTTGCGGACGATTTTCGGGATGCCGAAGTCGTTGACGTAGGCGATGGAGGAAAAGGTGGTGCCGAGGTCGATTCCGAAAACCCTGTCGTGGGCGTACTTCCCCATGCTGGATGACATTATGCTCTATCCTTGCTGATCCGGTATCTTCCGGGCAAAATTCCTGGGGCGGGCGGGCCGCCCGGAAATTCTCCCGCCGCCAGTGAATGTTGGATAATATAAAAACCCGGTGAAGGATTCAAGGCAAATACCGATGAAGGTAGCTTCAAAAATTTTCCGGCTGCGGTTTTTCCGGTTTCGAGCCGCATTGATTTTCGCGGCTGGGGCGGTCCTGGCCCTGTCCGCCCTTCTCTGGTTGGCCACCGCGCGCGATTTGAAAGACCCGCCCCGACCCCTTTCGTCCGTTTTCGGCGGGGTGGAAAAGCTAAGGGTGCTGGACAGGTTCGGAATCCCCCTTTCAACCACTTACAGGAACTCCTATAACATCCACGATTACGCGTATCTGCATGAAATTCCGCAGCTTTTGCAGCAGGCCTTCATAATGGCCGAGGACCGCCGCTTTTATTCGCACAAGGGAGCGGACTGGGCGGCCCGGTTCAATGCCGCGTTTCAGAATCTGCTGGCGTTAAAGGTCGTGCGGGGGGCCTCCACCATCACCGAGCAGACCGCCCGGCTCGTGAACCCCAGGCCAAGGGGCCTGTGGAGCCGCTGGCTATACGCCTTCGAGGCGGGGCGCATGGAAAAATCCTCCTCCAAGGCTGAAATCCTGGAGTTTTATTTGAACGAGGTGCCCTTTGCCGGGAACCGCCGGGGAGTGGCCCAGGCGGCCCGTTTCTACTTCAACCGCGACCTTGCGACCCTTTCGGTGAAGGAAAGCCTGGCCCTGGCCGTCATGGCCCGGTCGCCGTCAAGGCTCTCGCCCCACAGGAACCCGGCTGCCGCTGACGCCGCCATAGCGCGCCTCGCTTCCGCCATGAAAAGGGCCGGGCTTCTTACGGAAGATGAGGCTGGGCAGGCGGAATCGGAAGTTCTCTCCCCGGCCTTTCCGGGGCTTTCTGTCTCGGCCTTTCATTTCGCCGAACGGGTGCTTGGGGAAAATCCTCCCACGCGCGGCAAGGCGACGGAAATCCGGACCACCCTGGATTCCGGGCTCCAGGACTTCTGCCAGAAGCTCCTGGACCAAAGCGTGGCAAGGCTTGCTTCGCGGGACGTGGGAAACGCGGCGCTTCTGGTGGCGGACCATGAAACCAGCGAGGTCCTGGCCTACGTGGTCTCCGGCAACGGCGAGGATGAAAACGCGCCCTCCGCCAGGATGGACGCGGTGACGGCTCTCCGGCAGCCGGGCTCGGCTTTAAAGCCCTTTGCCTACGCCCTGGCCCTGGAAAGGGGCTGGACCCCGGAAACCATCATAGTGGACGAGCCCATGAGCGAGAAGGTGGGACGGGGAATCCACCGGTTCAAAAACTACAGCCGCACCCATTACGGGCCGCTGACGCTAAGGGAGGCTCTTGGAAACTCCTTGAACATCCCGGCCATCAAGACCGTTCAGTTCACGGGGGTGGGGGATTTTCTGGCCGCGCTGAAAAGCATAGGCTTTTCGGATCTGTCCGGGGACGCCCTCTACTACGGCGCGGGCCTGGTATTAGGCGACGGCGAAGTCTCCCTGTGGCAGATGGTTTCGGCCTACGCGGCCCTTGGGCGCATGGGCGAGTTCCGGCCCCTTGTAACGGTTTCTGGAAGGGCGCGCGGGGCGGCTCGCAGGGTCTTTTCCCAAAAGGCTGCGGAAGATATCGCGCTCATCCTCTCGGACCCCAACGCGCGGACCCGCGAGTTCGGAAGCGGCGGGGTGCTGGAATTTCCGGTGGAGACGGCGGTCAAGACCGGGACGTCCTCCGACTATCACGATTCCTGGGCAATGGGCTACAACTTCCGCTACACGGCGGGCGTGTGGATGGGAAACCTTTCAAGGAAGCCCATGCAGAGGGTGACCGGAAGCGTGGGGCCTGGGCTTGTGCTGCGGGCGGTTTTCGCGCGCCTTGCCGAAGGCGGCGACACCCGGCCCCTGGCGGCATCCGCGAAAGGCCGGGATTCTTCCGGGGCAGGGGACGGCGGGGAGAACGCCGTAAAGGCCGCCCCCGCAGCAGTTCCCGGCAGGGCGAGGCCCTCCTCCGCCTTTTCGGGAAAGCCTTTCGATCCTGAAGGCATAAGCCTCGACCGGCCCTTTGACGGCCTGAAAATAGCCGAGGATCCGCGAATCCCCGATCAACTGGAATTCTACGATTTCAGGCTTTCAGGGGTGAAGCCCGCCGAGCCTGTTGCGTGGAACATCGACGGCGCGGTTTTCCGCTCCAAGGGAAGCCGCTTTTCCTGGCAGGTTAAAAAGGGCAGGCACGCGGTTTCCGCCTCTGTCCGAAGGCCCACCGGCAAAACCGAAAAGACCCTCACGGTGGATTTCGAGGTGAGGTGAGAGCACAAGCCATTTGCAGTACTCAAAGGGGGGGACCATGAGATTGAATAAGCTGCTTATCCTGGCCGTTGCCTCGATGGTCGCCTGCGCGCCCCTGGCTTTTAACGCCAAAAGGGCCGAGCGGGCAAAAACCCCCGCGCTCGATTTTTCCCTGTACCAATTCGATGCCGGAACCCCCCTGGCTGGCCGGGTCTGCGATCCGCCGGATTTCGTGCTGGATTACCTGAGGAAAATGGACGAGCGGCCCGATTACGCGGCCCATGTTTTTTCGGAAAAAGAGCGAGCCCTGGTCAAAACGAACCTGGACCTTCTTCCGTCCGGTTATAAAACCATATTGAGAGAGCGGCTTTTGGGACTGTATTTCGTGGACGGCTTTCTGGGCAGCGGCTACACGGAATTCGTTTTGGACGGACGGGGCCGGGTCTTTTCCTTTATGGTCCTAAACTCCAAGGTCTTGAAGGAAAATCTTTCCGACTGGCTGACCCTAAAGGAAACGAGCGCCTTTGTACCTGACACGGGCAAGGTGAAAATAACGGTTGACTGCGGCCCTTCCGCTTCGGCCCTTACATGGATTCTGCTGCATGAGGCCACCCACGCGGCGGATTACGCCGAAAACTTCACGCCCTACGTTGAACCCGCCCTGTGGGAACTGGAAGGCAAGCCCGAACGCGCCTCCGGTTTCGCCGATGGAGCCTGGGCTGATTACGCGGCTCCAAAAGATGGCGCGGCCTGGCCTTACACAGGCAAGGTGAGATTTTACGGCATGGGCAAAGGCCCGGGACTTCCTCTTTCCAAGGCGGAGGAAGTTTACGCGGCCCTGGCCCGGACCCCCTTCGCATCCCTCTACGCCACCCAGAACTGGGCCGAGGATTTGGCCGAATACATGGCCTTTTATCATCTCACCCAAACCCTGGGCCTGCCGTACACGATCCGGGTTGTCCAAAACAATTCAACGGTGTTCGAGTTCCGGCCCTTCGCCGATAAGGATGGCCCCTGCCTGAAACGGGACGCACCCAAAAAGCTTCTTTAGAAAATGATCGTTCTGCTAAGGTCCGTCGGCCTGTTATGCCGGAATCCGTATCGTGAACCTGCTCCCAAGGCCCAGGGAGCTTTCGGCCCTGACGCTTCCACCGTGGACCAGGGCTATGTGCTTCACTATGGCAAGCCCCAAGCCGGTGCCCCCGGCGGAGCGGTCCCGGCCTTTGTCCACCCGGTAGAAGCGCTCGAAAATCCGGTCAAGATGCTCTTTGGCCATGCCCGGCCCAAGGTCTTTGACCCTGATTTCCACAAAACCCTCCGAAAGACCGGCTTCAAGGCTTATTTCCGTACCGGGGGCGGCGTATTTCACGGCGTTATCAAGAAGGTTAGCCACTGCCTGCTCCATTAAGACCTCGTCCATCGGGGCCGTTAAGTCATCCGGGCAGTCAATGTTAACGGTCATCCGCCCCGCCCTGGCCTTTTCGGCGCAGGAGTCCGCCGCTGTCAGCAGAACGCGTTGCACCGGGACGGGCTTTTTCTCCGGGCCATCGGCGGCGGTTTTTGCGTGGTCCAGGCGGGATATTGTGAGAAGGTCGGCCACAAGGGCCGTGAGGCGCTCGGCGTGCTTTTCGGCCATTTCAAGGAAGCGCCGGGCCGTGGCCGGGTCGGAGAGGCCCCCGCCGTGGAGAAGGGTCTCCACCGCCCCTTTTATGGCGGCAAGGGGGGTGCGTATCTCGTGGGAGGCGTTGGCGGCGAAGTCCTGGCGCACCCGCTCCAGGGCCTTCAGTTGGGTCACGTCCAGCATCACCACCAGTATTCCTTGGGCCGCGCCGTCGGGGTCCGAAAGCGCCGCACTGCGCAGAAGCAGGGTTTGACCGGTGGCGGCGAGCTGGATGGTTTCCTCCAAAGGGGCTTCACTCTTTAAGGCTCTTGCCAGGAATTCCTCGAAATTCCGGTTCCTTAAAACCGATGAGACGGCAAGGCCGGGGTAATCCCCGGAAGGCCGCCCCAGAATCCGCGCAGCGGCCCGGTTGACCCTCATTATCGCCCCGTTCCGGTCAACGGCTATAACCCCTTCGGCCATGCTTGTTAGGACCGCGTCCAGCTCGTTTCTCTGCCGGGTGACCTCCCTTATTCGGCTTGTGACCTCATCCGCCGTGCGGTTCAAGGTTTCGGCAAGGAGGGCCAGTTCCTTCGAGGACGGAGGATCGAGCCGGAAATTGGTATCGCCCGCGCCCATGCGCTCCGCTCCGTCGCGGATTTTTCGCAGGGGCCGCGTTACCATGACCGCCGCAAGAAGGCTTACCAGGGCGGCGAAAAGGGCGATGAGAAGCCCGGCTGAGGCCATTCTTCCGGCCAGCACCGAGGCTGGCCTGTCCACCGTGGCGACGGAGACGGCAAGGCGCACCACCCCCTTCACCCTTCCGTCCTTCATCACCGGGTGGGCCGCGTAGATGAGATCGGACTTTATGGTGGCGCTGTAGCGGCGGGCCGTGGCGTCCCTTCCGCTTATGGCCGCAGCCACTTCGGGGCGGTTTGCGTGGTTTTCCATGAGCCCGGAGGGGGTGCTGGAATCGCCCGTCACCCGCCCGTCGGGAAGGATGAGGGTCACCCGGCAGAGGGTGAGAGCGGAAATCTCCCGGCAGGCGGCGTCCGCGTTTCCGCCGGTATCCAACAGCGGTGCGAGACGCGCGGTGGCGGCCCCGGTGCGGGCGGCAAGATCGGTTTCCATGCGGGCCTCGTAGGAGCCCTTCACGAGGTGGGCCGCGTAACCCGCCACCGCCGCCGCAGTGAGAAGCACCACGAACAGGTAGGTGGGATAAAGATGCCAGATGAGCGGTTTTCTTTTCATGGTTTCTTTCCCGCAGCCTGCGGTTTTTCACCGGTTTCCCTGATTGAGGCCGCCATGCTGCTCAGGGCCTCGTTGAGTTGAAACCTGCCGTCGGCGAAAACCCCGTAATCGCCGCCCCCGGCCATGGCTGCGGCAAATCGCGTGGAATTGGCGTAAAAGAGCCAGATTCTCGTCCACTTCCGCTCCAAAGGCTCGTCAAAGGGATTGGATTTTTGGGCAAGGCCCCGGCAGATTCCCTTTTCCCAGGCCTGCCGCATGATGCCCGTGGCGGCCAGGGTGGCGGCGTTGGTTTCGGCAACCGTCGCGTCCAGCCGGTCAAAGTGCCCGGCTGTCCAGCCTGTCGCGTGGCAGGCCCCGCAGACCGAGGACATTGATTTCCTGCGGGTCTTGGCCTCTTTTTCGGAAATCAGGAAATTCGTGGCCGGGCGTCCCTCAAAATCGCAGGCCAGAGGCAGGCCGTCGGCGTTTCGAATGATGGTGGTGTCGGGCGAAACCGGGTGCCTGTGGCCGTAGATCACCCCGAAAAGCCGGTATTCCAGCCGGTCGTTCATTCTGTGGCTGCGCTTTGCGATCACCGTTCCGTCCCTGTCCGTAACCAGGCTGACGTGGCAGGACGCGCATGTCGGCGCTGAAAAGTCGCGGCCCACGACCCAGGGCACGGCGTCCATGTTCCAGTTTTTTCCCGTGGCGTCGAAGATGTTTCCGTGCTTGCTTGCGGTATAAACCTTGTACGCCGGAACATCCGGGCCTGTGTGGCACTGGCCGCAGGTCTTGGGGCTTCGGGCGGATTCCGTGGAGAAACGGTGCCTGGGGTGGCAGGCGGCGCAGGAGCCTTCCGAGCCGTCCGGGTTCACCCGCCCCACGCCCTGGTTGGGCCAGCCGGAAAGCCTTGGAAACTCCATTTCCCCAAGATCGGTGTCGCGGGTTTCAAGGCCCGTCACTGTCACCTTGGTTCCGTGGCAGGAAAAGCAGCCGCCGTCCGACGACTGTTTTTCAGGCGCATCGAAATAAAGCCTCCCGTCCTTCGTTCTTGAAGGCCCGGAACCGGCCTTGACCAATTCCGCGTAAACCGGGTTTTCCCCAAGGTTTTTAACGGCTTTCGCCATTATGTTTTCGCCGAACTGGGCCTTTTCCTCAGGGTGGCAGGCCGCACAGTCGGAAGGCGTCACCACTGGGTGTATTTCGTAACCGTTGTGGCTTACCGTGTCCTTGTGCGATGATGGGTTTTGGGTGTGGCATTCGGCGCAGCCCACGGAAAAATCGCCGGTTCCCTCGGGTGCGGACTTGGCCGAGAACCTCCGGCGCATCTCGGTTTCCGCAAGGGCGGTTTTCGGCGTGGTCCGCGCGTGGCGGCTTTTTTCCCAGTCCGCGACAATTCCCGGATGAACCGACTCGTGGCAGCCCAGGCATTCGGCGGTGGCCGGGCTGATCGGAGCCTTTTCCGCTCCCGCCCCCGCGCCTTCCGGAGCGTTTCCGCCATTTGCAAAGGAGTGCGCGAAAACGAAAACAACGATGAGAGACGCAAGCGCCAGAAAGCTCCCGAACCTTTTCATCCTATCCTCCGGCCCCAAATAAAAAAGCGAACGCTCGTTGACATTTGAACCTGGATGTGGTTTCTTAACATTGCGTTTGAAAAGGTAGCTAAAGTGTCTGACCAAAGCCTGGCTAAAAACGATGAAGCGCAAGGAACGCGAGAAGGCAATGAGTAAGCGTACTAAAAGTACGTGACGGAATTGCCTTTGAAGCGTGACACAGCGATTCGCGTTTTTAGACGGGCGCTTACCTAAAGGAGGAAATTATGGTGGATTTTTCATTAAAAGGCAAGGTTGCCCTGGTGACCGGGGCAAGCCGGGGCATAGGTGAATCAATAGCCCTCAACCTTTCCCAGTACGGCGCAAAGGTCATCCTTGTTAGCCGCAAGGAGGACGCTTTAAAGGAAGTGGCGGAAAAGGTGAAGGCTCAAGGCGGCGAGGCCCTGGTTATGGCCTGCCACACCGGAAACCTCGATCAGGTGGAAGTCCTTGTAAAGCGCATCGAAGCCGAGGTGGGCCGCCTGGACATCCTGGTTAACAACGCCGCCACCAACCCCCATTTCGGCGAGATGCTCACCGCCCCTGAATCCGCCTGGGACAAGACCTTCGAGGTCAACGTGAAAGGCCCCTTCTTCCTCATACAGAAAATCGTGCCCCTCATGGAGAAAAACGGCGGCGGGGCAATCGTCAACGTGAGCTCGGTGAACGGCGTGCGCCCGGCCTACTACCAGGGCGTCTACTCCATAACAAAGGCCGCCATCATCTCCATGACAAGGGCCTGGGCCAAGGAGCTGGCTCCGCGCGGCATCCGCGTCAACGCCCTTCTTCCCGGCCTCACCAAGACCAGCTTCGCAAAGGCCCTTTTCGACAACCCTGACGTGTACGGCTTCGCGGTGAAGGAAATCCCCATGGGACGCCACGCCGTGCCGGAGGAAATGGCCGGGGCGGTGCTGTACCTCGTCTCCTCCGCCTCGTCCTACACGACAGGAACCTCCATAACATGCGACGGCGGCATGTTGGCGTAGGCGGCGTGAGGGCGCGACCTGCTGTGTCAGCCATCGTCGGACGGCGCGTTGCGTACTTTTAGTACGCGTCCTTCCCGTCCTTCTCGCCTTCCTTGCATTTCATCGCCCTCACACCGCCTACGCACGCGGAGGATTTGAGGTGGAGAAAGGCCGCGCCTTGCGGCTCATCGTAGGTGGTGCAGTATTTGTTTTTGCAGGTTGGCTTGATATGGGTGGCCCTGGCAACTGGTTGCCGGGGTGCGAAGCACAAGAGGCGCCTTGTTCGCGGCGGATCAGATAAGAGGAAAGCCAAGATTTTCCATAGGTTGGGTGGTTCTGCGCGTAAACGCAGGTTCACCCAACATTTATCGGCGAATGCCTTCACGACGGGATTACCCAGGGGCGGGTTTCGGCCCACTTGCGGACGGTTTTCGGGAGCCAGCCGGAAAGGTTGGGGGCGAGGTAGAAGGCCGGGTGAAGAAGGCCGCCTTCGGGGGGAAGAAAGCCCTCCGCCCTTGCCTGGGATTCCAGGAGGGTCCCGGGATAGACCCGGACGCCGCAGGTGACCTTCAAGGCTTCGGGGGCAAGGGAGTCGGCGAAATCCAGGCTTTCCAGCACGGTTTGCCGGGTCTCGCCGGGGCCGCCCAAAAGAAGGAAGCCCAAGCGGCGCACACCGTGAAGGGCGAAGAGGCGGCTGGCCTCCCTTATGTCGTCCAGGGTGAAGCGCTTGTTGTAGCGCTTGAGCATGGAGGGCGAGCCGGTCTCGAAACCCAGGCTCACTTCCCGGCATCCGGCCCTGGCCATTTTCAAAACCAGGGCCTCCCTGATTCTTCTTGGATAGACTATGGCCCGCCACTCTATGGAAAGGTCCCGGTCGATGATGGCGTCGCACAGGGCGTGGGCGTAGGAGGGCGGAAGATTGAAAGTGTTGTCCACGAAAAAAAACCGGTCGAATCCCGCCTCGACGAATTTTTCGAGGTTTTCCGCCACCAGAAGCGGCGAGCGGCGGCGGAGCCTCCGGCCTTCGATGGAGGCCGTGGAGCAGTAGGAGCAGTCCATGGCGCAGCCCCGCCTTGTCTGTACCGGAACGAAAAGCTCCGGCCCGCGCCAGTCGGCGGGAACGGCGAGATGGACGCCGGGAAGGGGCAGGGGAAAAGCATCCAGGCACTTTTCCGCCGTGATGGAGGAGTCACGGGCTTTTCCGGCCACCAGGACCCCGGGGATTTCCGAAGGGTCCCCTCCGTTTTCAAGGCAGGAGAGAAGTCGCGGCAGGACCGTCTCTCCCTCTCCCGCAACTCCGTAATCCGCGCCGATATACTCAAGGGCCTCTTTCGCGAACATGGTGAAGCCCGCCCCGCCCGCCACGACGGGAGCCCGCGTAAGGGCCTTCAACTCCCTCACCACGTCCCGCGCCTGATCCATGAGAAAGACCGGGGCCGTAGGGTTCTGGTCGTCCACGTTGCGCACCGAAACCCCTGTCGCATCCGGCGAAAAAGAGGCGGCGGCGGATTTCAGGCCGTCCGAAAAGCCCGGCCCGGCGTTCACGCAAAGGCACTCGTGCCCGGCCTTTTCCAGGGCCGCAGCCAGGCAGGCCGTGCCCAGGGGCAGTACGGGCATGTTTATCTTTTCCGTCAGAACGTAAACCAAGAGAATCCGCATGTCGCCCTTCTCCGGCAGATTAGGAATAGCCGCGCAGGAAAGCCCGCCGTGCAAGAATACATCAAGCGGGCCTCTTCTTCAATGCCCTCAAAGGGCCTTGCATTGGCAGGTGGGGATATTGCGCCCCAAAGCCGTTGACAAAAGGGAGCGGGATGCGGATACTTGCTGTGGGCCATAATGAGGGAGACTTTGAAAATGACTTTGAACGAGGCTGAAATAGGGTTCATAGGCGCGGGCAACATGGCTGCGGCCATGATGGGCGCACTTGTGAAGGCCGGGGTTTCCGGCGGCAAAATCAGGGCCACTGACGTATCCGAAGAGCGCCTCAAACTTGTGAAAGACCTTTACGGCGTGAATGCCGCCAAGGATAACCGGGAGCTTTTCGACTACTGCGACGCGGTGATACTGGCCGTGAAGCCCCAGCAGATGAAAGGGGTTCTGGAATCCCTGGCCCCGGTTTCCGCCTTTTCCGGGCGCAAGCTGTTGCTTTCCATAGCCGCCGGGGTGCCCATAGCCCTCATCGAATCGGTGCTGTCAAGGGGCCTTGACAAAGACGCGGCTGGCCGCCTTGCCATAGTGCGGGTGATGCCCAACACCCCGGCCCTCGTTAGCGCCGGGGCAAGCGGCATGGCGGTGAACGGGAACGTTTTAGAAGCCGACCGGGCCCTTGCCAGGGCCATACTGGAAACAACCGGAATCGTGCGGGAATTTTCCGAGGACAGGTTAAACGCCGTGACCGCCGTGTCCGGCTCCGGCCCGGCCTACGTGTTCTTCCTGGCGGAAGTCATGATGGAGGCCGCCGCGAATCTAGGACTCGACCCCGAAGACGGCAGGGCTCTCGTGGTGGCGACCCTCAAGGGGGCCTCGCTCCTTCTGGAGCAGGGCGATGACAGCCCCCAGGAACTGAGGCGCAGGGTTACCTCCCCCGGAGGCACCACCCAGGCGGCCTTCGAGGTGCTTTTCTCCGCAGGCGTGAAGGAAGCCTTCCTGGACGCCATTTCCGCCGCCGAACACAGGGCCGCAGTTCTGTCCGGCGCGGCGGGATGAGCGGAGAACGCCTGTATAAAAACGCGAACTGCTGTGTCAGATCAAAGCGGGCTGGTCGTCATGTACGACAAGTACTATTCCCCGCCCGCTTCAATCTTCCTTGCATTTCATCGTTTTTCTCCAGGCTCACCAGCCTCGACGGAATGTTAAAGATTGAAGGCAGGCGTAAAAGTACTTGATGGAATTGGCTTTGATGCACGAACACTGCCGGATCGCGTTTTTGGCGGCATGTTAATGATATGAGGTTGCAGTTATGGACACAGCCCAGAATCTGACGATTTTTTCCGCCTTCATGTACGGGCTCGTGTCCTTTCTCACCCCCTGCGTACTTCCGGTCATTCCGGGCTATTTCACCTTCCTGGCCGGAACCAGCCTTGAGGAGCTGATTCACGGGGATAGAAGGGCGGCCCGCAGGAAGCTCATGCCCGCAACCTTCGCCTTCGTGCTGGGCTTTTCCGCAGTGTTCATCATCATGGGCGCGTCGGCCACCTATCTTGGCGGCTTTCTCGCCGACCACGCGGCCGTCCTCCGAAAGGGCGGCGGGGTCTTCATCATAATAATGGGCATCCACGTAACCGGGCTTTTGCCCATCAATTTTCTTAACCGCGAAATGAAGCTCCATGTAGCGAAAAGGCCGGTCCACGTCATCGGCCTTTTTTTCGTGGGCATGGCCTTCGCCGCCGGCTGGAGCCCGTGTGTGGGCGTGTTTCTGGGCTCGGTCCTGGCCATCGCGGCCACCCAGGACAGGGTGGGCGAGGGGGTGATGCTCCTTTCGGCCTATTCCCTGGGGCTGGGGCTTCCCTTCCTGGTGCTGGCCTGGTACACCCACTCCCTCCTGTCCTTTCTGAGGGGGGCCACCCGGTTCATGAGGGGCATAAACATAGTAGCCGGGGCTCTTTTGATTGTGTTGGGGGTGATTCTTCTGACCGACTCCCTGAAATACATCCAAGGGACATTTCAGATGTTATGGGATGTGGGGATTGAGTTCATCAAAGGCTACGGTGGATAACAGCCTGTCTAAAAACGCGAACTGCTGTGTCAGGCTTCGCGGGCGTCGTGCTCACGTGCATAAAGCACGCGCCGCCGCCGCCCGCTTGCCAACCTTGGCATTTCATCGCGTTTTTGAAAATTGACATCCAGGCTTTGCATCCAGCCAAATTGGGCGTTTCTTGCTGTTTTTGCTACCTGCACACCAATTGCTAAGGAGTCCTTAATGAGAGCGCTTTCCTTTGCGGCGGCGGCCTTTTTCGCCCTGGCCCTGTTTCTCGGCGGCGGCAGCCAGGTTTCCGCCGAAAGCGGAATAAACTGGATGGCTTTGGACGCGGCCAAGGCCCAGGCAAAAAAGACCGGCAAGCCCGTTCTGGTGAGTTTCTACACCACCTGGTGCGGATACTGCAAAAAGATGGACCGGGAAACCTTCAAGAACCCCGCCGTCATAAAGGCCGTGAACGACAACTTCCTGCCCGTGATGCTGGACGGGGACGAGGAGGCCGCCTTAACGAGGACTTACGCGGTGAGGGGCTATCCCACCATCGTTTTCACCGATGAGGCCGGAAAATCGCTTCTGGCCTCCCCCGGCTACCGCCCGCCCGAACACTTCCTGGCGCTTTTGAAATACGTTCATTCCGGCATGTACAAAAAAATGACCTACGAGAAGTTTTACGGCGATGGATTTGCCCGCCGCTATGCGTTTCCGGCGGCCAAGTAGAAGTCCGTAAAATGCCGGTTATGGATATTTGATTTTTTCAACAGGCTGTAAGGACAGGAGATGATGAAGAAGGTTCCCCCTTTCGGCCCGTTCGGCGGGGATGAAGCCCTGCCCGAAAACCCGGAAAAGGCCCGCGTGACGGTGGTTCCCGTTCCGTACGAGGCTAACCCCTCCTACGGCGAAGGGGCGGCTGACGGTCCCTTTCACATTCTTTCCGCAAGCGGCCAGATGGAGATGACGGACGAGGAAACCGGGCGATTCTGGCCGGAAATCGGGGTGCTTACGCTTCCGCCCTGGGACGTGCCCGGCGAGCCTGACCGGATGGTGGAGTTTCTGGACAGGGCAGCCGAAGGGATTTTCCGAAAGGGGACGAGGCCCCTTTTCCTGGGCGGGGACCACGCCGTAACCTTTCCCCTGGTAAGGGCCGCCGCAAGGGCACATCCCGGCCTTGGGGTGCTTCAGATAGACGCCCACACGGACCTCAGGCACACCTGGAACGGCAGCGTCTACAACCACGCCTGCGTCATGCGCCGGATAGTCGGCGACCTTGGGATTTCCTCCGTTGCCGTGGGAATCAGGAGCTTTTGCGCCCTTGAGGCTGCCTTCATGGCCGAAACCGGCTACCGTCCGTTTTTCGCCCACCATATCGCGGGCTCGGACGGGTCGTGGATGGAGGAGGCCGTGGAGAGGCTGCCGGAGAAGGTCTATCTTACGGTGGACCTGGACGGCCTGGACCCTTCCGTGATGCCCGGAACCGGAACCCCGGAGCCGGGCGGGCTTTCATACCGGGAGCTTGTCGCCCTCATACGCCTTGTGGGAAAGAGGCGAAGAGTCGTGGCGGCGGACGTGGTGGAGCTTTGCGCCTTTCCCGGCAGCAGCGTTTCAGAGTACACTGCGGCCAGGGTGGCCCAGAAGATCATCCATTTCGCGCTTTCGGAAGAAGGGCAAATTTGATGTAGGTTGGGTGGTTCTGCACATCGTTTCGGTTCACCCAACATCGTGCTATGCCGCAATTGTTGGGTGAACCCGGGCCTTCGGCCCGGAACCACCCAACTTACGCAAGGTTTTGCAATTGGTTCTGTCGAAAAAAGCCGACAAGTAAAGCCTGGCTAAAAACGATGAAATGCAAGGAAGGCGAGAAGCGCGGGGAGGAATAATACTGTTCGTATATGACCGACCCGCGCTTTGAAGCCTGACACAGCAGTTCGCGTTTTTAGACAGGCTTTCAGGCGAGCATTTCCGCCACGGAGGAAAACACGTCGGTAAGGCGCAGGATGCCCGTTATGCGGCCCCTTCTGATCACCAGAAGGCTTTTGTGGTGGCCCATCACTAATTGGTGTATGGCCTCGTCTATGGCGGCGTTTTCGTGCACGAATTCCGATTCGGAAGTGGGCTTGTACATTATCCGGGTCACGGGCAAGGTTTTGGCCTTGGAGCAAATGTCAGCCAGGGGCTCTTTCCAGAGCTTGTAGTCGTCGGCCAGAAGTTTTAAAAACCTGTTGGAAAACCCCACCCTGCCCACCTGGGGCTGGCCTGCGATTATGGCCCCGTAGCTGGGCTCAAGGCTTCTTATCACGTCCATCTGGCTTATCTTGCCTATCACGTGGCCGTCCTTTTTGGTCACCACCAGAATGGCCCTGTGCGCGTCGTGGTTGCGGTCGTGAAGTTTCTGCGACTCCTTGAGGGCCTTTACCGCGTCGGAAAGCGTTGCGTCCTCGCGTACCGTGGAGTATTGTTCCAGCGGGATCATTATGTCTTTTACCGTTACTGTTTTTTCCATGTCATTTTTTCCTTTGCGGTTATATTTAAAACAGGAAACCGCTGCCAAAAGGGCGGATGAACCGATCGGCCCGATGGCGTTTAACAAGATTGGCTATATTATTGAGGTCGCCTCCGGCGCTGGGCGATGCCTTGTGCGAAGGCTACGGAACGGTGTTTTGAACGCCTTTTCATACAGTTTCCCAAATCAGGGGCCGTTCGTCAAGAACGGCGGGTGAGTTTTTTTATGGGCCTTGTTTCATATCTTCCGGGCGACCGGTGCATTTATCACGTTTCGGGGCGCTGCCTGGCCGGGCTGGGGGAGAACTCCGGCAGGCACGCCAAGTGGCGGTGCCGCATAGTGAGCGCCTGGGAGCGCGCCTTTGACGACTATCTTCTGCAGGTTGACCAGTTCGACATAGACCCGGACACGGCGGCCCGTATATGGAGCCGCAGGCTGGAAAAAATAGTGGACCGGCCCCGGTGCCCCAGTTTCATGCCCGGAGGGGATGAAACCGTTGGTTGCGCCCTTGTCTTCGAGGACCTGTGCCTGAAAAAGATTCCGGTCTGCAAGGGCCGCTGCCGGCGTTACCGGGTGGAAGACGGCGAAGACCGGGAAAAGTGACCGCAGTAAAAAATCCGCACCGGACGGTCTTCATTTATCGGCCTTCCCCGCCGGGGTTCGGCTGATTTTTAGCAGGCATTGTGGCCGCATCCTCCAAAATATCTTCAACCATCCATAATCATTCATCAATATTCCGCAGTACCCGGCTCCGGCGTGGGGGCCGTTCGTGCTTTTCTGGTACTTTGGCCTGCCCCTCTCGCCTTTTAACTGCACCGGGTATTAGATATAATCATGATATATCCTGATGGTTTCAGCATCGCAAATTTGTTCTAATTTGCACCGCAGTCGATTTCCTTCCCGGATTGCCAGTCTTTGGAATTCTCACCCGAGGAGCGCCATGAAGCTCTATCTCGTCCATCCGCCCTCCCATTACTCCGGAGTCGTTCCGCCCCTGGGCCTGGCGAAACTTGCAGCCTACGTGCGCGAGAGGATGCCCGACATCTCAATCACCGCCTTCGACCTCAGGGTCGAGTCCCAGCGCCGGGTTTTTTTTGAAGCGGTGGCTTCGGAAAAACCCGATGTAGTCGGCATGTACGGAATAGCTCCCGACGCAGACCTTGTGGAAGCCCTCCTTTTGCGCCTTCGCCCCCATGCAAGGTATCTGGCCCTGGGCGGCCCCCTTGCCACGGTGTTTCACAGGCACGCCCTTCTAAATTACGCCGTGGACTACCTGATTTTGGGAGAGGGCGAAATCCCGTTTCTGAAACTCCTTTCGCGCCTTAAAGAAGGCAGGGAGGACGTGTCGGACATCCAGAGGGTGTTCCAGAGGGGCGATATGGATTTTTCATACGATCCGGCGGCTGACCTGGTGCCGGACATAAACACCCTGCCCCTGCCCGCCTGGGACCTCTTTGACGTTCCGGCCTATTTCAGGTTTAGCCACAATTCCATGAGTAACGTTTTGGGACGCAAAAGGGTGATGCCGGTTTTCACCTCGCGGGGCTGCCCCTTCGGCTGCGCCTACTGCCACAACATCTTCGGGAAAAAGTTCCGCCCCAAAAGCCCGGAAAACGTGCTGGAGGAAATCCGGATGCTGGTGGACAGGTACGGCGTGGACGCCATCGAGATTCTGGACGACACCGCCAACCTGGACCAGGGCCGCATAATGGCCATCTTAGACGGTATAATCGCCTTGGGCCGCAAGCTCCGGCTCACCTTTCCCAACGGGCTGCGCACCGACCTTCTCTCCGAAAAGCTGATCGACAAACTGGCCGAGGCCGGAACCTATCGCATAAGCCTTGGAATAGAAGTGGGCACCAGGCGTTCCCAGAGGGCCCTTCACAAGGTCCAGAGCTTTGGCCGCATGGAAAGGGCCATCAATTACATGGCATCCAAAAGGTCCATCGTCATAGGCGGTTTTCTGATGATCGGCTGCCCCGGCGAAACCCGAAAGGAGATCGAAGCCACCATAAGCTACGCCAGAAGGCTGCCCCTGGACATGGTGAGCATCCACATAGTGACGCCCTTTCCCGGAAACGGAATCTTCGAGCGGCTTTCGGAGGAGCGAAAGGCCCAGGTCATGGCCATTCCACCTGAGAGGTTCAGCTACGACAACATGCCGTTTACCGTTTGCGAGCTTTCCGCCGAGGAACTCGTGCGGATAAAGCGCCTTGCATATCTGTCCTTTTATTCCGACCCCAAGCGCATGTTTTCCCTTTCCCGAAAAATATCCTTGAAAGAGTTTGCCACGGGGGGGTATGAAATGCTACGGATTATCTCTTCGGGCCGCCACAGGCTGCTGGCGGATACCCGCGAAGGGCCGGCCACCGCGTGACGTCCTTCCGGCCCGATTCGATCTCACATGAGGCGGGCTTTCGCTGCGTCCCGGAAGGTTCAAGAAACCGTAAATGGCCAGGATACTCCTAGTCAAGACAAGCCCCGCCCATCTTCACCAGGCGCGCACCGCCCCTCCACTTGGCCTTATGTATCTCGCAGCCTCCTTAAGGGAGAGCGGCCACACCCCTTCCATACTCGATCTAAGGACAAATCCCCTTTCCCGCGAGGAAACAGGCCGCCGGGTCAGCTCGTTTGCGCCCGACGTGGTGGGCTTTTCCGCCTTTTCCGTGGAAATGCCCCAGGTGAGGAGCCTTGCCTGGTATCTGAGGGATTCGGGAGTCTTTTCCGGGCCCATGATACTGGGTGGCCCGCACGCCTCCGCCGCCGGGCCTGAGGCCCTGTGCGGGGGCCTTTTCGATGTGGCCCTGAAAGGGGAGGGCGATGCGGCCCTGCCCCGTCTGGTGGACGCCCTGGCGACGGGCCGGAGCGAAGGGCTCGATTCCATTCCGGGCCTCAGTTACCGCAAAAACGGAGTCACCGTGGAAACCGGCAGGCCCCGGCTTATGGCCGATGTTGACTCCCTGCCCTTCCCGGCCTGGGACCTTGTGGACGTTCCCTCCTATTTTTCCGCCATCCGCACCTGTTTTCTGAAAAACCGCCCGTACATGCCGGTATTCACCTCCAGGGGCTGCCCCTACGGCTGCATTTACTGCCACAACATATTCGGGAAAAAGTTCAGGGCCAGAAGCCCGGAAAACGTGCTGGAGGAAATGTCGGCCCTGATCGGGCGCTACGGAATACGGGAATTCGAGATTCAGGACGACATCTTCAACTACGACCCGGCGCGCGCCGCCGAAATATGCGAGGGGATTCTGAGCCGGGGCTGGAAGGTGATGATATCCTTTCCCAACGGCCTTCGGTGCGACATACTGGACAAGGGGCTTCTGGCCCTCATGCGAAGGGCCGGGGCCTATTTCCTGGCGGTGGCGGTTGAAACGGCCTCCGAGCGCATCCAGGCCATGATACACAAAAATCTCGACCTCAAGCGGGTGGAAGAGACGGTACGAAACGCCCGCGACCTGGGCATAGTCACAATAGGCAACTTCATGCTGGGCTTTCCCACCGAAACCGGGGAGGAGCTTAGGCGCACCATAGATTTCGCCTGCCGCCTGCCCTTAAACTTCGCCTCTTTCATGACCGTCACTCCCTTTCCCGGCACCAGGCTTTGCGAAATGTGCGGCCAGATCGAAGCGCCCGATGAAAGCGGGATGCACTTTTACAGGGCGAGCCACAATCTTTCCACCCTTTCGGACCGGGAATTTTTTTCCTTGAGGCGAATGGCCTACCGAAGGTTTTACGCAAGGCTTCCCCAAAGGGTGGTTTTTAGCGGCGCTCACAAGAGCCTGGCCCTTGGCCGGGCGGTTTCCCATTATTTTCAGATGCAGCTTTCATGATCTCCGGGCCGGACAAAAAACGCCTCTGGAAAAGGCTTATAGCGGCGGTTTCCCTTTCGGCGCTGTTCGTGGGCCTGTGGGAGACCTTCGTCAGCCCGGATTTTTTTTCCTACCTTGCACTTGGCGGGTATGTGGCCATCAACAAGAGCCTGCCTGCCTACAACTTTTTCACCTATATCCCCTCTCCGCGCAATTTCATAAATCACGCCTGGTCGGTGGCCGTCCTGACCCACCTTGTTTACGAGTCCTTCGGGTTTTTGGGAATACAGTGTTACAGGTGGGCCTTGGCCCTTGCGACACTGGGCCTCGTATATTACGCGGCAAGAAAGCGCGGGGCGTCCCGGACAGCCTCCCTGGCGGTCCTGGGCCTCATCGCCCCCTTTGCCCCGGCGGCCTTTCCTCTTTTCCTGGCCCGCAATTTTTCTTATTTCTATTTCGTTCTCTGCCTTCACATGCTGGAGGAAACCGGAACCAGCCGCCGGAAAACGTCCATGGTCCTGTTGCCGGTCCTTTTCTGGGCCTGGGCCAACACCCATATGTCGGTTCCGGCGGGGTTCATACTTTTCGGAATCTACATCGCCTGCGGCTTTTTTTCCAGGCCTCGGCCCCGCTGGCTCATGGCTTCGGGCGCGGCGGCCTTCGCCCTCACCTTCGCCACTCCCTTCGGGGCGGATTTGTGGGAAAACTTCCTCGTCTCCCTTTCCTACGATCCCAACGATTACGGCGGCGAATGGCTGCCCCTGGCCGAGGCCCTGAAAATCGGGTTCGACAAGGACGTGCTTTACCCGTTTCTGGGGCTTTTGCCCCTTGCCGGGATTCTTTGGGCGAGGTTCCTGAAAGGCGATCTTGCGGCTAAATCGGTCATGGCGGTGATGGCCCTCCTGGCCTTCAAATACAACCGCCACGTCACCCTTTTCGCTCTGGCCTTCGGGGTTTACGCGCCCCGTGCCCTGGACCGGGCGGCGGCGGAGTTTTTGCGGACCAGTGGCGGCTCCACCGGGCGCGCGGCCCGCGTGGCCACCGTGGCGGTCCTGCTGACGGCTGCGGCCTTTTCGGGGTTTTTCATCTCGAAAAGGGCCATGGGCCTTTCCGAATGGGGCCCGCCCCTTTCGCACAGAATTCCGGCCCGGCCCGTGAACAGCTCTGTGATACACTCCTTCTATCCGGTGGGAGCGGTTGAATACATGAAGTCCCTGGAGCTTTCGGGGGACGTTCTCACCTGGGCCATGTGGGGGGGCTATCTGTCCTGGGAGTGCTTTCCGAGGGTTCGCTCGGCTGTGGACGGAAGGGCCTACGAGGAGTATCCCAAGGACATATACAACGACTACGTGAGGTTCTATTACGGTATGCCCGGATGGAGGAGGATACTGGAGAGGTTTCCGCCGGATCACGTGCTGGTCCACGCCAACACGGTTGCCGACGTTCGCATGTCCCGGTTGAACGACTGGTGCGAAATTTACAGGGATGAGGTCTCGGCTCTTTATACGCGGATATACTGACCGAACAGGCCCGCCGTCAGCGCCTGCTATGCGCCCCAGAAACGCACCTTTTCAAAGGGGCAGCCGGAAAAATCATTGACGAAAACCCCGCCCTTCACCCGGCCCACACCGCATTCCCGCGAGCATTCGCAGTCGCAGAGGGTCTTGGCCCCGTCCTTGCCGCCAAACTCCTTGTCGTAAGAAAGGGTGAGGCGAATGTCGCGGCCCAGGTCGCGCCCTATTTTCGGGCACTGCACGTACCTGTAAACCACCATCTGAAGAGGGATTCTCTCTGCCGGCTCCATGGCTTTTCTCCCGTGCGGGTTCGGACCACTACGCCTTAAATTTAAGAATAATTATTATTTTTGTCAAGCCCTGCTTCTATGGGCTGTCAGGCCGCATCTTTTTTCCTCCTCCTCATGGCAACTATCCTCTTGACAGCCTTTTCGATTTCCACGGCCACGAAAATTGAAAAAGACACGCCGATGGTTATGCCAAGCTCTTTGATCGTTAAAGGCTCGGTGTTGAAAATCGGGTTTAAAACCGGCGTGTAAATGGTGGCGAGCTGAAGGGCGAAACTTAGAAAAACCGCGTAGAGAAGCCACCTGTTGGAAAAGACCCCTATGGAAAAGAGTGAGCGGGTCTCGCTTCTTATGGCCATTACGTGAAAGAGCTGCAGAAAGCACAGGACCGAGAAAACCATGGTCTGCCAGTGGGTGTTGTTGTGGTCGATGTACCACATTTGGGTCAAAAGGCAGACGCCGCCGATGAAAAGCCCCACCCACATGGCGTGGAAGCCGAGGCCGTGGGCGAAGATGCTTTCCGAGGGCCGCCTTGGGGGCCGCTCCATGATGTCCTTTTCCGCAGGCTCCACCGAAAGGGCCAGGGCGGGCAGGGCGTCGGTCATGAGGTTGATGTATAGAATCTGGATGGGCACAAGCGGTATGGGAAGGCCCAGGACCGGGGCCAGAAAAAGGGTCCACACCTCGCCCGCGTTGGTGGTTAAAAGGTATTTCACGAATTTTCTTATGTTGTCGTAAATCTTGCGCCCTTCCCGGACAGCCGCCACGATGGTGGCGAAGTTGTCGTCCAGAAGGATCATGTGGCTGGCCTCCTTGGCCACGTCCGTGCCGGTGATGCCCATGGAAACTCCGATGTCGGCGCGTTTCAGTGCCGGGGCGTCGTTCACGCCGTCGCCGGTCATGGCCACGTACTGGCCCCTTTCCTGGAGGGCTTTGACGATCATGAGCTTCTGCTCCGGGGCGACCCTCGCGTAGACCCTTATGTCCTCCACCCTTTTGGCGAAATCCTCCGGCGACATTCTGGCCAGCTCCCGGCCCGTGATGGCGGCGCGGGAATCATCCTTCCAGATGCCCAGCTTCATGGCTATGGCGCGCGCAGTCACCGGGTGGTCGCCCGTTATCATCACCGGGTGGATGCCCGCCGTGCGGCAGAGGGCCACGGCGTTTCTGGCCTCCTCCCGTGGCGGGTCCATGAGGCCCGCTAGCCCCAGAAGGGTGAGGCCGTTTTCCACGTTTTCCGGGGACAGGTCTTCGGGAAGGCTCTCCCAGCGGCGCATTGAAAGGCACAGGACCCGAAGGCCCGACGCGGCCATTTTTTCGTTGGCCCTTGAAAGGGCGCTGACGTCAACCGGCCTTTTTTCCTCGGAAAAAAGGGTCTCGACCGAGCGCTCGAAGAGGACATCCGGCGCGCCCTTGGTGAAGGAGACGAAGCCGTTTTCCAGGCGGTGGAAGGTGGTCATGGCCTTCCGGTCGGAATCGAAGGGAAGCTCGGCCACGCGCGGAAAGGCCTCTTCGAGATGCCCCTTGTCGAAGCCCTTTTCTGCGGCCAGAACGTAGAGGGCGGTCTCGGTGGGGTCGCCCACCGCGTTTCCCGAAGCGTCCCTGCGTGCGTCGTTGGAAAGGGCCAGGGCCAGGAGAAACCAGTCAGCCGCAAGATAGTCGTCGGGAAAGACGTCGGCCCCGGCGCGGGAGGCGATGCCCTCCGCCGGAACGCGCTCTCCGGCAAACCAAGCCTCGGTGAGCTTCATGCGGTTCATGGTCAGGGTGCCGGTCTTGTCGGTGCAGATGTATGTGACCGAACCCAGGGTCTCCACTGCCGGGAGCTTGCGCATGAGGGCGTTTTGCCTCACCATCTTGCGGGCCCCAAGGGCGAGGCTTATGGTGACCACCGCCGGAAGGGCCTCCGGGATGGCGGCCACGGCAAGGGACACGGCGGTCAGGAGCATCAGGAGGGGGTCTTCGCCACGGGCCACGCCCACGCCGAAAACCACCACGCAGATGAACAGGATCACCACCGCAAGGCGCTTGCCGAAGGAGGCCATGCGCTTTTGAAGGGGGGTTTTGACCTCCTGCTCTGTGTCCAGCATGGCGGCGATCTTGCCCAGCTCGGTCTTCATGCCCGTGGCGACAACCACACCAAGGCTGCGCCCGTAGGTGGCAAAGGTTCCTGCGTATGCCATGTTGAGCCGGTCGCCCAGGGGCGGGTTTTCATCTGAAATGGGGCGGGAGTTTTTTTCCACGGGCACGGACTCGCCGGTGAGGGCGGCCTCCTCCACAGAAAACTTCACCGCCTCCACAAGCCGCACGTCGGCGGGAACCACGCTTCCGGCCTCCATCACAACGATATCGCCCGGAACCACCCGAAAAGCGGCCACGTGCTCCGGCGCTCCGTCCCTGATCACCACCGCTGCCGGCGCGGCCATCTTCTTCAGGGCTTCCATTGCCTTTTCGGCACGGTATTCCTGAACGAATCCGATTATGGCGTTCACAACCACTATCACCACTATGGCCACGGTGTCGGCCACCTCTCCCAAAATCCCGGAAACCACGGCGGCCACCATCAGAACCACGATCATGACATCCGCGAACTGGGCCAGGAGCATCTTCCACACAGAGGCCCCGCCCTTTTCGGCCAGGGCGTTGGGGCCGTATTCTTCGAGCCGCTTCCCGGCCACGGCTGCGGAAAGCCCCGTAAACCCGGTCTCAAGCCCGGAAAAAACCTCCTGGGTGTCCAACTGGTGCCAGTTCATTAAAAACTCCCGTTTAGGAAAAAAGTGACATGACCCAAAACGGCGCGGGGCCGCCCCGAATCAAAATGTTTAACCCGAAAAATAGCCGCGTGCAAGAATAACCGGATCAGCGCCCGGTTCCGAACCAGGAGGCGAGGCGGCTGTGGCGGTGGGTGAACAGGGCCTTCACGATAATTTTCGCAAGGGGGGCGGCAAGGGCCAGCCTGGGGGCGAAGGTGAGGGTGTCGGTGAGGCTTGCGCCGCCCGGAGCGGGGGCTATGGTGCGCTCGTGGGACCAGTGGGCCATGGAGAGCATGGGGGATTTTTCCAGGAAGCGCCGGGGCGGGTCCAGTTCGACCAGGGTAACGTCGTCGTAATCAACCGGAATGACCCCGAAAAGAAGCACCCACGAGCGGCACAGGCGCTTTCCCAGGGGCACGGTTTCCGGGGTGAGGGCCTTCACGGATTTGGGGAAGGTCATGGAAAGCCAGGGGTACAACTCGTGGGCGATGCCTTCGGGGGTCGTGACCCTCTGCCAGATTTTTTCCGGAGAGGCGGTAAGCCTTGTGGTTATCGTGAACACGGAAGTCGGGGTCATGGACAAGGCTCCTGTGGTTATGGCGTTACCGAAAAAAATCGGATGTCAGATCTGGCCCCTGAGATATGCCCACAGGAGCCCGAAGTATTCGTGGAACGCTGCGGAGCTTGCCGAAAGGGCCGAGATGTTGGGCGCAAGGGCGCTCCGTCCGGCGTTGTTGAGGCGCAAGGACAGGCTTCCGGCGGGCGCGGGAACCGGATTCAGGCCTGCCTTTTTGAAGAGCCTGACGGCCCTGTGCATGTGCGATGCCGAGGTCACCACGGCAAAGGGGCGGCCAGCCACCAGGGGCTTCACGAAAAGGGGGTGCTCGCAGGTCACGCGGGAACAGGGCTCAAGGATGATCTCCGACGCCGGGACCCCAAGGGCAAGGGCGCGGGCGGCCAGTACGTCCGCCTCCGAGACCGGGGCCCCGCAGGGCGCGCCCGAAAGCACCAGGCGGCTTTCCGGGTTAAGCCTCTTTATCCGTATGCCCTCGAAAAGGCGCTCGCTGCTGGCCTCGGAATATTGCCCGCCTCCAAGAACCACAACGAAATCCACCGGCTGACCGGCATAGGCGGGGTAGCGGCCCTCAAGGGGGGCCAAAAGGAGAAGGGCCGTGGGGCGGATGGAAAAAAGGAAGAGGATCAGAAATCCGGCGGACATGAGAAGCCGCCCGGCCCTCATCTTTTTGGAGAACCGGGAAAGCGCCAGACCGGTGGCGAGAACCACCACAACCCACGACAGGGGCAGGGTGAACCAGGACAGGATGTTTTTGAGAAACAGTGTCACCGTGATCGAATTTTCTGTTTCGCCGGGTTCAGCCCCTGTAGTTGCTGTGAAGCAGGAAGGCGAATGCCGCCAGAATGGCTATCACGAACCCGAAACCCAGGTAAAACATGGTGAAGGTGCTGAACCTTTCCACTCCCTCGCCCAGAAGCATGTTGCTGTTGGCGATATAGCCCCAGTAGAGGGTGAACAGGTAATTGATGATGAGGGAGAGCTTCAGACGCCCCGCCAGCAGGGTGAGGGTTGTGGCTAAAAGCAGGGCCGCCACCTGGTACAGGGGGATGCTTATTTCGGCTTCCAGCAGTTCGGGCGGCAGACAGAACACGAGCACCTCCTTGAAGGTTTGGTTGGTTGAAAACCGGTCTTCGGCCGGTCAAACTTCCGCGAACAGCACCGTGTAGTTTTTACCGTAATGCCCGGCGCACTTGGGGCAGGTGGTGTAAAAAAAGAGTATCCGACTGGTTTCCCTGCCCTTGGAGGCCGCGTAATCCTTCATCTGGGCCGCCCACTTGCCCGCGTTCTTGTACGGGCCCTCGAAAACCTTGGTGAGGAATGTGGCGGAAATCTTCTCGTTTTTCACGTCGGGCACGTCCTTGGCCACGGCTATGTAAAGGTCCGCGCCAAAAAGGCTGTTTTCATCGGAAAGAGCAAGATATTCGGGAAGCGCCGCCCCTGCTGCGGCTATTTTTTCCATGCTGGCTTTAAGCACGTCCGAAAAATTCACCGGAATGTGAAAGATGCTGAAAACCCTCGCTTTTACAAAGGGCTTGTCCTTCCAGATTATTTCCTTTTCGTCCCAGGGTTCGGGATCAAAGGGGGGGCAGCATGGTTTGTGCGCATTTTTCTTCATGGCCTGATATCGTTCCTGGCGGCAAGAAAATTTGAATTATGTTGAAACCGGGAGCCCGCCGGTCGCCCTTTCCGAAAGCGCATAAGCCGGGGCTTTGGCGTAAAAACGCATGGAGCCGGGAAACGCGCCGTGTATGAAGGATAGGACGAACCGTCATGTTTGTAAAGATGCAAAAAACAGGGGGGGTGAAACATTGCGGCATGAAAAAAGAGGGTAGGAAAAACGATACGCTTTGCTTCATAGCCGGAGCGGACTCCGGGCTCGCCGTGCGGAAGCCCCGTTCAGGGGGTCGTGCAGCTTCTGAAAAAGAGCCTTTGGGAAGGCCAGGGCCCGCAGTGTCACCTGCGGGGCCCCGGCCATTCACAGGCGAGGGGATGTCAGCCTGTCTAAAACGCGAATTGCTGTGTCGTGCTTCGAAGCCAATTCCGCCACGTACCTATGGTACGCTTGCTCATTGGCTTTTCGCACTCCTTGCACTTCATCGTTTTATACAGGCTTCGTATTCGGACTTTTTTAACGGGCTGGTGAAGTCCGAATTTAAAGCCCGTTCCGCTCCCCCGTCCCGTCCCGGCCCGTACTAGGCCGCTGTTACGTTTTCAGCCTTCAAGCCTTTTTCGCCCTGGACCACGGTGAACTCCACCTTCTGGCCTTCGGCCAGGGTACGGAAGCCCGCGCCGCTGATGGAGCGGTAGTGTACGAACACGTCGCCGCCGTTGTCCCTCTGAATGAAGCCAAAGCCTTTGGATTCGTTGAACCACTTCACCGTGCCGGTTTCACGCTCTGCCATTTAAATAACTCCCTCTCAAGTGATGATAAAAAGGCCGCCCGACTCCGATTTCTTCGGACAGGCGACCGGACAAACAACTGTTGTATCCGCCCCTCGCGCAAAAACGCGCGGGGATGTATTTGAAGTCCGCTCATGAAAAACTGGCGCTACGACCGACAAGGCATTTCATCCGGGGATGTCAAGACGGTGTTCATAGTCGAGGCGGGCACCATGCGGCGACAATAAGGGGAACAAGCATCCAGCTTGAATTATTTCGGCACACTGTAGACTTCGATTTTTGTGAAGTCAACATTTTTTTTGTCAAAAAATGACAAGCACCTGAAAATTTTGGATACAATCAAAGGTTGCTACAACATATGGGCGTTAGAGACCGAACAAGCTCAACAAATTGGTGTCGAAATGCCCCACCGCCTGCTTTATGGCCGGGTGAAAATGACGGGGCCCTGAAATTGCGGCTTCGCGGGGCGAAAGCCGCAACATGTTGCGGTGGAAACGCCCGATCAAAATCATCCCCGGCGTCCCGAAAAGCCTTCCCGGATCAGGGCGTACCAGTAAAAATCTGTTGACACGGTTTGTATCCCTTGTTAACCAGAACGAATCCATAACAAGCGCCTTTTGAACCGGCGGCCCGGTCGCCGGAAGCCAAAACGGCAGCCTGTTACGCCCGGTCGTCCGGCAATCATAAAAATACAAGGCCACAAAACTTATGGCGTTTCTTTCAATACCATTCGTCTTTACCGGGTCCGCCTGCTGAAAAAGCCGCCAGACCGGCTTTCCCGATCCTTTAGGGCCGGTCTCCTTCATCCTTGCGACGAAACGGCAGCGGGCGGACGAAACCGGTCCGATACCGCGCCCTGTTTTCGGCCACGATCCAACGGGTCGACCGAAAAGTCCGCGCCATTTATCCATGTTTCGCCAGATAAAAGTCAGCCCGGAAGTTCGTTCGTCCACGTCAGGCGAAGCGCTTTCGTATGTAATCAAAAGGAGAAAAAAGTCCCATGATCTTCAACATGGAGTTTGAAACCCTGCCCCGCGAGGCCCTGGCCGCCATCCAGCTCCGCAGGCTGATCGGCGTGGCCGAACGGGTTTACGCCACCGTGCCCTTTTATCGCAAGAAGTTCACCGAGGCGGGAGTCAGGCCCTCGGACATAAAGAGCCTCGCCGACCTGTCCCGGCTTCCCTTCACCTATAAGCAGGACCTTAGGGACAACTACCCCTTCGGCATGTTCGCCGTGCCCATGGACAACGTGGTGCGCATCCACGCCTCCTCCGGCACCACCGGAAAGCCCACAGTGGTGGGCTACACGGCCCGCGACATTTCCACCTGGAGCGAACTCATGGCCCGCAGCCTTTCGGCGGGCGGGGCCACCCGCGACGACATAATCCACAACGCCTACGGCTACGGCCTCTTCACCGGCGGCCTTGGGGTGCATTACGGAGCCGAGCGCCTGGGAGCCTCGGTGATCCCCATCTCAGGCGGAAACACCCGCCGCCAGATAATGATAATGAAGGATTTCGGCCCCACCATCCTCACCTGCACGCCCTCCTACGCCCTGCACCTTGCCGAGGCCGCAGAGGAGATGGGGGTCGATTTCGAGAGCCTGAAATTCAAGAGCGGCATCTTCGGGGCCGAGCCCTGGAGCGAGCAGATGCGGGAGGAGATCGAAAAGAAGCTCTACCTTTCGGCTCTCGACATCTACGGTCTTTCCGAGGTCATAGGCCCAGGCGTGGCCATAGAGTGCCTGGAGGAGAAAAAGGGCCTGCACATCTTCGAGGACCACTTCATAGCCGAGATCATAAACCCGGACACGGGCGAAGTGCTGCCCCCCGGCGAGACCGGCGAGCTGGTCTTCACCACCATCACCAAGGAAGCCTTTCCCATAATCCGGTACCGCACCCGCGACATCACGTCCTTGAATTACGCCCCCTGCAAGTGCGGGCGAACCATGGTGCGCATGAAAAAGGTTTCGGGCCGCACCGACGACATGCTCATAATTCGCGGCGTGAACGTCTTCCCCAGCCAGATCGAGTCGGTCCTGATGGAAATGACCGAGGTCAGCCCCCACTACCAGTTGGTGGTGGACCGCGAAGGCACCCTGGACACCCTCACCGTTATGGTGGAGGTGAACGAGGCGTCCTTCTCCGACGAGGTGAAGACCCTCCAGAGCCTGGAGGCCCGCATCACCAAGAATATACGGGAAACCCTGGCCGTGGCCGTCAAGGTGAAGCTGGTGGAGCCAAAAACCATAGCGCGCAGTGAAGGCAAGGCGCAGCGGGTTATTGACAACAGGAAACGCTAGCGGCCGTCCAAAAGCGCGAACTGCTGTGTAAGCGAATGCGGGCCGTGTCGGGATGTACCGTGTGTACTATCCCTCCCCGGCCCACCCTCGCTTCCTTGCATTTCATCGCTTTTGATCGGCCTTGTGCGGAGGGCGGGGAACAGATTGGTCCGGGGTTCTTCGGCAGCAGGCGTAGGTTGGGTGGTTCTGCACGAAGTGCAGGTTCGCCCAACACTTTTGAATCATTTATCAGCTTGAAGCAGGATGCCTTTTTTGAGCCTGTAAAGGAGAAAAAATGCACGCACAGCAGATCAGCGTATTCATAGAGAACAAGGCCGGGCGGCTGGCCGAGGTGACCCGCATCCTTTCGGAGGCTGGCATCAACATAAGGGCCTTAGCCCTTGCCGACACGTCCGATTTCGGGATTTTGCGGCTAATCGTGAACGACAACGACGGGGCCGAGGAGGCCCTTAAGCTAAGCGGCTTCACCGTGCGCAAGACGCGGGTTCTCGCGGTGGAGGTGCCGGACCGTCCGGGCGGGCTTCATGAGATTCTGGCCCGGCTGAACGATTCTGGAATCAACGTGGAGTATATGTACGCGTTCGTGCGTCAGTCCTCGGAGAACGCCATCATGATTTTCCGTTTCGACGATCCTGACGCGGCTGTTACCGTCCTGACCGAGAAAGGGTTCTCGGTCGTTCCGGGCGAAAAGCTGTACACGCTGTAACACCAATTCATAATGGGAGGGCAGTCATGTCGAGCATTAGGTCAAAAGCCGGAATCGTCGCGTTGTGCCTTCTGTCGGCTGTTGTGCTGATGGCTGGCGCAGCCTTTGGAGCGGACAAGCCGGTGCTGAAAATCGGCGGCGTTTTCACAGTAACGGGCCCGCAGTCCATGCTGGGCGACCCAGAAAAGAAAAGCATGGAGCTTTTCGTGGAGATGATCAACAAGAAGGGCGGCATCGACGGCCAGATGCTGGAAGCCGTAATTTACGATGACGAGGGCGATCCGGCCAAGGCCGTCTCCTACACCCAGCGCCTCATCAACATGGACAAGGTCGTGGCCATCGTGGGGCCCAGCCTCACCCCCACCACCATGCCCCTGATCGGCATCGCCAATGCGGCGGGCGTTCCCCTCATAAGCTGCGCGGCGGGCAACAAGATCACCCTTCCTCCCACGTCCTTCGTGTTCAAGACCGCCCAGAGCGACATACTGGCCGTGGCCACCATCTATCGCCAACTGAAGGCCAAAAAGATTAAGAAGGTTGCCCTTCTTTGCGTGGACACCAGCTTCGGCCAGAGCGGACGCGAGCAGTTGAAGGCCCAGGCGGCCCAGTTCGGAATCACCATAGTTGCCGACGAGCTTTACGGCGACAAGGACACCGACATGAGCGCCCAGCTCACCAAGATGCGCCAGCTCGCCCCCCAGGCCATCGTATGCTGGGGCACCAATCCGGGGCCCGCCGCCATCGCCAAGAACGCCAAGGATCTTAAGCTTGGCATCCCCCTCTACATGAGCCACGGCGTGGCCTCCCCCAAGTTCATCGAGCTCGCGGGCGCTGCCGCCGAGGGAATAATGCTGCCCACCGGCAAGCTGCCCGTGGCGGCCCTGCTGGCTGCGAAAGACCCGCAGAAGGCCTCCCTGGACGCCTACGCCAAGGCCTACACCGGCAAATACGCCGCGCCTCCCTCCCCCTTCGGAGGCTATGCCTGGGACTCCATGATGATTCTTGAAAAGGCGCTCAAGGGCACCAAGGGCGACAAGGCCAAGATCCGCGCCAACATCGAAAAGGTCAAGAAGCTGCGCGGCGTTTCCGGCACCTTCACCTTCACCCCCCAGGACCACAACGGCCTGGGCGCTGACGCCTTCACCATGGTGGTGATAAAGGACGGCAAGTTCGCCATCATGAAGTAGGGCGAATTCACATTTTTTGAACCCCGGCAAGCCGGGAAGGGCGCGGACCTCGTGTTTCGCCGCCCTCCCGGCTTGTTGGCGGTATAAGGGGCTTTACAAGAGGCCCTGTTTGTGGTTCATCCTGCTGACGTTTGTATGATTCGCCGTTTTTGAGCCTGTCTACGACCGAAAGATTTGGGACATGCGGGAGTTTTTGCAATACCTCTTCACCGGGACCACCAACGGGGCCATCTACGCGGTAATAGCCCTGGGCTACTCCACCCTTTTCGCGTCCACAAAGCTCATCAATTTCGCCCACGGCGAATTCGTGATGCTTGGGGCCATGATAATGGTGACCTTTATGGGCCTTGGCGCATCCATCCATCTGCCATGGCCCCTGGCCCTTGTGGCCGCCGCCGCCGCCGGGGCCCTCCTGGGGGTGGTTTTCGAGCGGGGGGCCATACGCACGGTCCGCAAGGACGACCCCATAGTGCTGGTCATCATCACCGTTGGCGCAAGCATCATGTTCAGAAGCCTCGCCATGCTGGTCTGGGGCAAGGACCCGGCCACGGTTCCGCCCTTCACCGAGGCCGAACCACTGGAAATAGCCGGGGCCTTTTTGAACGTCCAGAGCCTGTGGATAGTGGGGATAGTGATATTCCTGGTTTTCTGGCTGCATCTTTTTTACGTGAAAACCCTGACCGGCAAGGCCATGAAGGCGGCCTCCATAAACAAGAAGGCCGCCTCGCTTCTGGGCATACCCACAAGGAAGATGGTGCTTCTCTCCTTCGCCCTTTCAGGGGGCCTTGGGGGGCTTGCCGGGGCCATAATAGCGCCCATAACCATGAACACCTGCGATATGGGAACCATGCTGGGCCTGAAGGGCTTTTCGGCGGCCATGCTGGGCGGTATTGGCGGGTTCCGGGGCGCGGTGGCGGGCGGGTTCATTCTGGGCATAGCCGAAAGCCTGGGCGTGGGCTACATCTCGTCCTCCATGAAGGACGCCTTCGCCTTTCTCCTGCTTCTGCTCATTCTGTACGTGAGGCCGGAAGGGCTTTTGGGGGAAAAGAGCGTTCATCGGTTCTGAAAAGACAGGGCCTTAGGCCGCCTGGAAAATATGAAAAAATCCATAAAATCGAATCTTTCCTACCTGGTCTTTTTCACGGTGGTGGCATCCCTTGGCATGGGCCTCACCAACCCCTATTATTTCCAGGTTCTCACCTTCATCGGCATCAACACCCTTTTGGCAGTGGGCCTCAACATGCTCATGGGCTACGCCGGGCAGATCAGCCTGGGCCACGCCGCCTTTTTCGGCATCGGGGCCTACGCGTCGGGCATTTTGAACGCCCACTACGGCTGGTCCCCCTGGCTTTCCGGCCCTGCCGCCCTTGTCCTGGCCGGGGTGGTGGCCTATCTGGTGGGGCTTCCCACCTTGAAGCTCACGGGCTATTACCTTGCCATGGGAACCCTTGGCTTCGGCATGATCGTGAACGTGGTCTTGAACAACTGGAGCGCGGTTACCGGCGGCTCCTCCGGCCTTTACGGGATGCAGGCCCTTTCCATCGGGTCCGTTTCCCTTACCCAGGACAGAAACGGCTTCCTTTTCATCTGGTTCATAGTGATAGCCGCCTTTTTTTTCTGCTCAAGGATAGTGAACTCCCGCATCGGGCGAGCCTTGAGGGCCATCCACTATTCCGAAAAGGCCGCCATGAGCGTTGGGGTGGACACCGCCAGGGTAAAACTCCAGATTTTCGTTCTAAGCGCAGTGCTGGCGGCCCTTGCGGGCTTTTTCTACGCCCACAGCGTGATGTTCATAAGCCCCGGCTCCTTCTCCTTCCTGGTTTCCGTAAGGCTTGTGGCAATGGTGGTCATAGGGGGCATGGCAAGCATCTGGGGCGCGCTTTTGGGCGCGGGCCTTCTCACCCTTCTGCCGGAGCTTCTCCACGCGGTGGCGGAATACGAGATGGCGGTTTACGGCTTCATCCTTATAGTGGTCATGATCTTTTTTCCCGAAGGACTGGTCCGGGGGATTATCTCAGTTTATGAGCGTGCAAGAGACATCAGGAAAAGACCCGATTCTTTCGATTGAAAAGGTATCCAAGGCCTTCGGCGGCGTGCAGGCGGTGCGGGACGTGTCCTTTTCCGTGGCGCCCCTAAGCATCCAGGCCGTCATCGGCCCCAACGGGGCGGGCAAGACCACCCTTTTCAACCTCATCACCGGGGTATTCACCCCGGATTCCGGCGGCATCTTCTTCAGGGGCCGCCCGCTTTCCGGGGTGGCCGTGCATAAGAGGGTGGAGATGGGCATAGCCCGCACCTTTCAGAACGTGGAGCTCTTTTCCGGCATGAGCGTCCTGGAAAACGTGCTGGTTGGCCGCCACACCCGGACGAAAACGGGCTTTCTGGGAGCTGCGGCCCACACGAGGCGGGTTAAGGCCGAGGAGACGGCGGCCTTTGAAAAGGCCAGGGCGCTTCTTGATTTCGTGGGCCTTTCCCGCGTTGCTGAAAAACGGGCCGGGGACCTTCCCTTCGGCTGGCAGCGCATGGCTGAAATCGCCCGCGCCCTTGCGTCCGACCCCGCCGTCATCCTTCTGGACGAGCCTGCTGCGGGCCTTAACGCCTCGGAAACCGGGGAACTGGCCGCTCTCATAAGAAGGATACGCGACACGGGCGTCACGGTGATTCTGGTGGAGCACGACATGAGCCTCACCATGGAGGTTTCCGACCAGATAGCGGTTCTGGACCAGGGGGCGCTTCTGGCCTTCGGCGCGCCGCGCCAGATTCAGGCGAACAAAGAGGTTATCGCCGCTTACTTAGGGACTTGAGATGCTGGCAATACGAAATCTGACTTGCCATTACGGCGGAATACGGGCCCTTTCCGGGGTGAGCCTGTCCGTGGACGAGGGCGAGATGGTGGCCCTCATAGGGGCCAACGGCGCGGGGAAAACCACCCTCTTGTCGGCCATCTGCGGCCTTATCCCAAAATTTTCCGGCGAAATGGATTTTTGCGGCGAAAGCATCAGGGGCCTTTCCACCCAGAAGATCACGGCATCGGGGATCAGCATGGTGCCGGAGGGACGCCTCATCTTCCCCTCCCTCACCGTCAAGGACCATCTCACCCTTGGGGCCTATCTGCGGCATCGCAAGAAGGACCGCTTTGGGATAGAGACCGACATCAAAAAGATTTACGAGCTTTTTCCGGTGCTGGAGGACAGGAGAAAGCAGTCGGCAGGAACACTTTCGGGCGGTGAGCAGCAGATGCTGGCCATAGGCCGGGCATTGATGGCAAGGCCGAAACTTCTGTTGCTGGACGAGCCCTCCATGGGCCTTGCCCCCCTTGTGGTGCGGATGATTTTTTCGACACTGAAACAGCTTAAAAGCGAGGGCCTCACCATAATGCTGGTGGAACAGAACGCCCAGGCTGCCCTATCCCTTGCCGATCGGGGCTACGTGCTGGAAACCGGCCTTCTGGTCCTCACCGGCCCGGCCCGGAGGCTCCTTGCCGACGAAGAGGTCAAGAGGGCCTATCTGGGCAAGGACTACTCGGCCTTCACCGAAGGCCGCGCTTAACGCCTGTCCAAAAACGCGAATTGCTGCGTCATGCGGCGCGTCGCGTACTTTTAGTACGCGTCCTTCCCGCCAACCTTAGCACTTCATCGTTTTTGATCAGGCTTAACGCCGCACCTTTTGGAATGGTTTTTAGTGGTATCAACTGTAGGTTGGGTGGTTCTGCGCGCAGCGCAGGTTCACCCAACATTTTTAATTCATGGAGAATTGTTGGGTGAACTTGGGGCCTTGCGGCCCGGAACCACCCAACCTACCAAAGGTCTTGCAATTGGCTTGAAAAATATTCTTTTTCTTTGATCAGGAATTGGACCATCGCCATGACCGCCTCCGCAATCCGAGAGGATGAACTCGTAAGCGCAGCAGCCCGCGAACAGCGGCAACTGGAGCTTTTGCAGGCCACCCTGAACCGGGCCGTGAAATCGGTGAGGCTTTACCAGGAAAAGCTGGCCGTGGAGGGCAGCGAGCCGGGCCGGGTGAAATCCCTGGAGGACCTTGCGAAGCTCCCCTTCACCCGGAGGGAGGATTTTTCCGAGCACTACCCCTACGGCATGTTCGCGGCACCTTTGCGCGACATCGTGCGCATCCACACCGCGCCGGGCACCGGCCTTGCCCCCACCGTGACCGGCTACACCAGAAATGACCTCTTCACCTGGAGGGAAATCCTCTCCCGCGCGCTCCATGCGGCGGGCGTCAACGAGACCGACGTTTTCCAGATATGCTTCGATTCCGGCCTCGCCAACTGGGGCCGCGACTACAAGGACGGGGCCGAGGACCTTGGCGCGTCGGTGATTCCGCTCACCTCCCTGTCCCTGGAAAAACAGCGCATGGTGCTTTCGGACTACCGCACCACGGTCCTTGTCACAAGCCCGTCTTTGGCGGACAAGCTCGCGGCGAAACTCGCCAGCGCGGGCGCGGCCAACGCCTCCCTGGCCTTAAAGACCCTCATCCTGGCGGGCGAGCCGGTCTCGGCCCGGATGCGCGAAAACCTGGAAAACGCCTTTTCCGCCACGGCCTGGGTCCATTACGGGCTTTCCGAGGCCCCCGGTCCCGCAGTGGCCTTCGAGTGCCACGCCCACGAGGGCCTGCACGTCTCAGAGGATCATTTCTA
The DNA here is from genome assembly GCA_016235345.1 of Deltaproteobacteria bacterium. Classification (NCBI taxonomy): domain Bacteria; kingdom Pseudomonadati; phylum Myxococcota; class Myxococcia; species Deltaproteobacteria bacterium. Next base: position 309,936 of record JACRLG010000028.1, read on the forward strand.
CCCGGAGATCGTGGACCCCGAAACCGGAAGGCCCCTGGAAGCTGGCAAGCCCGGCGAGCTGGTGCTCACCACCCTCACCGCCAGGGCCTTCCCGCTCATCCGGTTCAGGACCGGCGACCGGGCGAAATTCATCACCGAAACCTGCCCCTGCGGGCGCACCTTCCGGCGCATATCCTGGCTATTCGAGCGCACCGACGACGCCCGGCTCATTCGCGGGGTCAAGGTCTCCGAAAGCCAGATAATGGCCCACGCCAAAAAGGCCCTGGGCCAGGAGCCGTCGGACTACCGCTTAAGGCCCGGCAATCGGGACGAACCCTTCGGGCTCGAGCTTTCCATCCCTGTGGACGACACGCTTTTTTCCGATGAAATAAAGGTTCTGGAGCGCCACGCCAAAAGCCTGGAAGCGGCCCTCAACCAGGAGTTGGGAATCCCGGTCAAGGTGAGGCTCACAGAGAGGATGGCCAAGGCGGGCGAGGGCGGCAGATGGATAAATGAAAACCCATAGGATTTTTTTGAGCCCGTAAAATTTCGGCTTGCCCGAAAGCGCCCGGTTCGGGTATTGCGTCGCCGGGTTTTATAGGTTATATTTCCGGTATTCCAAACTTTCCATGATACAAAAGCAGTTGCGCAATCGACAAAGAGGTGAGCCATGCACGTTGAGCAGATATCCATCTTCCTGGAAAACAAGGCGGGCCGCCTGGCCGAGGTTGGCCGCATCCTGGCGGACGCGGGCGTCAACATAAGGGCCCTGTCCCTGGCCGACACCTCCGACTTCGGGGTCCTGCGCCTCATCGTCAGCAACAACCCGGCGGCAAGGAGCGCTCTGCGCAAGAACGGCTTCACCGTGCGCCTTTCCCAGGTGACCGCGGTGCGCGTGGAAGACAGGCCGGGCGGGCTTCTGGCGGTGCTGGACGTTCTGAACGACGCGGAAATAAACATCGAATACATGTACGCCTACGCCAACCCCACGGGCGGCACCGCCATAATGATCTTCCGCCTGGAGCCCCTTGATAAGGCCACGGAAGTCCTTACGGAAAAGGGCTTCACTCTCCTTTCCGGGGAGGACCTTTCAGTGCTTTGAGCCGGGCCTGAAAACAGCCGGAACGGAACTTGCGCATCCTGCGCAATCACTCGTCCTTCAACAGGGCTGCCGGTTTGACGGCATCCTCCCCGAAGCGGTCCCACAGGGCGTCAACGGCCCTGTTGAGCCGCTTTCGTTTTTCCGGGTCAAAGGCGTCGAAAAGGGATTCCTGGAAAGGCGCGCCAGGGGCGCAAAGGCCCGAAACCGAGACCCCAAGGAGCCGCACAGGGTCATGGCCCAGCCGGGTCTTTTGGGCAAGGGGCAGGCAGGCGGCGTAGAGAGTTCCTGCGTCGTCGGTGGGGGATGAAAGGGTGTGGCTCCTTGTGACGCTTGTGAAATCGCCGTAGCGGACCTTCAGGGTGACGGTGCGGCCCGCGACTCCCCTTTTGCGCAGTCGGCGGGCGGTCTTTCGGCAAAGGGCCAGGATCATGCGGAGGGCCTCCTCCCGGTCCGAAATGTCTCTGTCGAAGGTGATTTCCCGCCCGATGGACTTGGCCGCTTCGGGCGGTTCAACGGTTCGCACGTCAATCCCCCTTGAAAAATCGAAGACGATCTCCCCAAGTTTTCCAAGGTTTCTTATAAGGACCTCCCTGGGAAGCGCTCTTGCCTCGCCCACGGTGCGCACACCCAGTGTAAGGAGCTTTTTCTGCGCCAAAGGCCCAACCCCCCAAAGGCGGCCCACGGGCAGGGGAGCCAGAAAGGCCTCCGCCTCTTCGGGAGGCACCACCAAAAGGCCGTCGGGCTTGGCCATGTCGGACGCGATTTTCGCCACGAGCTTGGTGGAGGAAACCCCGGCAGAGCCCGCAAGGTGAAGCTCCGAGCGCAGCGCGGCCCTGATTTTCCGCGCAATTTCGCTTCCGTCGCCGAAAAGCCTTCTGGACCGGGTGACGTCTATGAAGGCCTCGTCCAGGGAAAGGGGCTCCACCAGGGGCGAAAACCTTCGGAAAACGGCCATCACCGCGCGGGAGACCTCGATGTAGCGCTCCATCCGCACCGGAAGGACAACGGCATGGGGGCACGCGCGAAGGGCCGCCCCAACAGGCATGGCGCTTTTCACCCCGAAGCGGCGGGCTTCGTAGGAGGCGGCGGACACCACCGAGCGCGGGCCGCCGCCCCCCACGATCACCGGAAGGCCAAAAAGTTCGGGCCGGTCCAGGATTTCCACCGAGGCGTAAAAGGCGTCCATGTCAACGTGGATTATTGCGGGCGCACGGTCCATCGGTTCGATCCAAAAAAGATAATGGTTGCCTGCAAAGCTCCCTGCCTTTATAACTGAGCCATATTAACACATTCCGACCTTTTTCCGGCAAGGGGAGCCTGTCCCATGAAAAAAGTGGCGGTTATAGGGGGAAGCTATTTTTTGGGCCGGGTTTTCGTGGAGGAGGCGCTGAAGGCTGGCGGCCTGGACATCACAGTAATCAATCGCGGGCACCGCCCCTTGAACATGCCGGGCGTAACCGAAAAAGTCTGCGACAGAAACGACGCCCAAGCCCTCAAAGCGGCCCTTGCCGCCGACACCTGGGACTGCGTGGTGGATTTCTGCGCCTATCACCAAAGCGCCATAAAGAGCCTGTTCGCGGCCCTTCCGCCGGAGGGCGCGGGCCGGTACGTTTTCATCTCCACGGTCTCGGTCTACGCCCCCACAAGGGTGCTTCCGGTGACCGAGAACGCCCCCCTTCTTTCCGCTCCCCTGCCGCTTCCGGGGCCTGCGGCCACCTACGGCTACGACAAGCGCCTGGCCGAGCACGCAGTTATCGGGCAGGGCATTCTGAAAAAAATCCCCTATACCATTCTTCGCCCGGTGGTTGTTTTCGGGCGCTACAACTACGCGCCACGGGAGAGCTATTTTTTCGACCTGGTTGAAAATGGCCAGGCCGTCACCATCCCCAAGGGCGACATGGCTCTTTTCCAGTTCGTATACGTGGCCGACGTGGCCCGCGCCGTCATCCAAAGCCTTGAAAGCGAAAAGGCGGCGGATGCCGTCTATAACCTTGCTGCCCCCGAACTCATCTCATACGGGCGGCTGGCGGACGTCCTGGAACAGGCCATGGAGCGCAAGATAGAGACCCAGGTAATGCCGGTTTCCAAGATCGAGGCCGAGCGCATCCCGCTTCCCTTTCCCCTTTCCGAGCACTGGATTCACTCCGGGGAAAAGATCGTGCGGGAGCTCCAGTTTTCCTACACCCCGCTGGTGGCCGCCATGAAGGAAACCTACAGGGATTATCGCAAGGACCTCAGGTAACAGCCCGATTCGCCGCCGTAATATTTCCCGCAAAGATTTTCCTTGACGTCGGCCTTCTCTATCGTTTATCGTAGATTTACGATGAAGGAGGGCAAGCCCCGTGAAGAAGATTTTCGATCCCGAAAGATTCGCAAGCCTGTGCAAGGCCCTGGCCCACCCGGCAAGGGTGAGGATTCTGGCCCATCTTCTGGCCGAGGACAGGTGTTTCTGCGGCGAGATAGTGAAAATCCTGCCACTTGCCCAGTCAACGGTGAGCCAGCACTTGAAGGCCCTGAAGGAGGCCGGGCTGGTTGGCGGCGAGGTGGAGGGTCTTTGCAACTGCTACTGCGTGGATAAAACGGTGCTGAAAGAGTTTCTGAAGTTGGCTGAGGAACTAATGAAAGGAAAAATCGAATGAAGACCATGAACACATCCTGCTGCAGCGAAATCTCCAAAAACTGGCCCAAGGCCCAAGCAGTCATCGGCAAGCATTTGAAGGCCATGAAGGAAGCCGGGTTCAGCGCCTGCGATGTTAAGGGGCTTTGCGCCTGCCGCTGCGCCGACAAAAAGGCGGACGACCCCGAAAAGGGAAAAGGCGAATGAAGATAATTGACCTTTCAAGCGGCCGGATTCAGTCGGAGTCCGGCCCCGACGTCTCCTGCGGGTGCGGAGGCGCGCCGCCGCCGAAAATAGGCAAGCCTATCCCCGGCTACAGCCTTTGCGGGTTTGTTGAGGGATTTACGGAAACCCCGGCGGGGCCGGTTCCAAGGGTTAAAACGCGGCTTTCCCCCAAGGACTGGGCGGGCGCGGCATTGGCCAGGCTTGGGCCGGGGCGGCAGGATTACAAGGTATCCCCCGGCCTTTACTCGGTGGGCGGGGCCGGGCCGGACTCGCCGGTTTTCGTGACGGCCAACTACAAACTCACCTTTGACGCCTTAAGGAAGGAGCTTTCCGGGATTTCGGCCTGGATTCTGGTTTTGGACACCGATGGAGTCAACGTCTGGTGCGCCGCAGGAAAGGGCACCTTTTCCACGGGGGAGGTCTGCCGAAGGGTCGCGGAATCCGGCCTTGCCGCCGTGGTGAGCCACCGGGAGCTGATTCTTCCCCAGCTTGGAGCGCCTGGGGTCTCGGCCAGGGAGGTGAAAAAGGGTTGCGGATTTTCGGTGTCCTGGGGGCCGGTAAGGGCTTCCGACATCAGGGCCTATATCGAAAACGGAAAAAAGGCCGGACCCGGAATGAGAAGCATCGATTTTCCCCTTCTGCGGCGGCTGGTGCTGATACCCGTGGAGGTCTCCCTCCTGGCGCGCCCCACGGCGGTGATCTTCGTTTCCGCCCTCCTGCTCTCGGCCATAGGCGCGGGTTTCGGCGCTTCCCTTGGCCGGGGCCTCACGCTTTTTTACGCCTACGCCCTTGCGGTACTGGCGGGCGCGGTGGCTGTTCCGGCCCTGTTGCCGGTGATTCCGGGCCGGGCCTTTTCGGTGAAGGGCGCGATCACGGGAGCCGTCGCCGGCCTTTTCGCCGCCCTTTTCTGGCGCAGCCGGATGATCTTTCCGGAAATGCTGGCCGTGCTGGCCCTGGCCACGGTTCTGTCGTCCTATCTTGCCATGAATTTCACCGGGGCCACGCCCATCACGAGCCCCACAGGGGTTGAAAGGGAGATGCGGAAGGCCATACCATTCCAGGCGGCGGGCTTGGCGATTTCGCTTGGGCTGTGGGTTACTGCGGGATTTTTGAGATAGGAAAAGCGAGGGAGATTAACTATGAAAGCAATACGTTACATCAACGGCGCCAGCACCGTCGCCTTGAACCAAGACGCCTGCGTGGGCTGCGGGGCCTGCACCGAGGTCTGCCCCCACGGGGTTTTCGCCTTGGCGGAAAAAAAGGCCGTGTTCGCCGACCGTGACGCCTGCATCGAGTGCGGGGCCTGCGCAAGAAACTGCCCCACCGAAGCCATAAGCGTAACTCCGGGGGTGGGCTGCGCAGCCTACATAATTAGCGGATGGATCAAGGGGCCGGAAAACGCCTCGTGCGGATGTTCGGGCTCATCCGGCGGGTGCTGCTGCTGACAGCCGGTGATCGTCACAACTTGTCGAAATAGATAAGAATTCCTATCACGATAAAGCCGACCGCCGCGATTTTTTTGATGAGAGCAGGTTCGACGTGCTGGGACAGGAACGAGGCGAAAAGAACCCCCACGGCGCTCACCGCCACCAGGGCCAGGGACGCGCCCAGAAAGACGGTCCAGGGCTTTCCCGTCTTGGACGCCATGAGGATGCAGGCAAGCTGGGTCTTGTCGCCCATCTCGGCGATAAAGAGAGTGGCGAAGGTGGTGGCGAAAATCTTCCAGTCCATTGCTTCTCCTGTACGCCCGCCTAAAAACGCGAACTGCTGTGTCAGGCATCGCAGAAAAGTCGGTCACGTACAAAAGAGTACGCTCCCTCCTTTTCTGCTCGCCTTCCTTGCATTTCATCGTTTTTATTCGGGCTGCATCGCGCGTGTTGTAACAAGCTGACAAGCGCTATTGGTCCTTATAAATTCTGGGCACGCGTTTTCCCACTCCGCAGGTGAGTTCGTACGTGATGGTTCCTATGGTCTGGCTGACTTCCAGCAGGCTAATCGAGCCCTGGTCCGAATCTCCCCACAAAAGGGCAGTATCGCCCACTTTCGCGTCAAGCCCCGTCACGTCCGCCATTATCTGGTCCATGGTGACCCTGCCCACTATGGGACATTTTTGTCCCCTTATGAGAACATGGCAGCGGTTGCCCATGCGCCGGTCTACTCCGTCGGCGTAACCAGCCGCAATTACGGCTATTTTTGAAGGACGTGGCGTGACCCAGGTTGAGCCGTAGCTGACCGGCGTGTTTGCTGGCAGATTGCGCACGTGGGCCACGGCGGCTTTTAGGCTCATCACCTGATGCGCCGGAAGGGTGCGGGCGACTTCCCCTGACGGATAATGGCCGTAGAGGAAGATGCCGGTGCGAACCGCCGAAAACCGGGCTTCCGGCAGGGCCAGCACGCCGCCGGAGTTCGACATGTGAATCATGGGGTGGCGGATTCCCGCGCCAGACGCTTCGGAGACAGCCGCCCGGAAGCGTTCCATCTGAATCCGGGCAAAGGTGAGGTCGGCCTCGTCCGCGCTTGCGAAATGGGAGTAAAGCCCCTCGATTTCCAACGCACGCGAACCCGCCAGCCTTCTGAAGAAATCCGGCCCGTTTTCGCTCAAAAGCCCCACCCGGCCCATGCCGGTGTCGATCTTGGCGTGGACCTTTACGGGCGAGCCGCAGCCCTCCCGCTCTATCCACTCGATATCTTCCGCCCCGAAAACCGTGACCCGGAAACCGTTTTTCGCAGCCTCTTTAATCTGGCCCGGAAAGAGCCTGCCGAAGATCAGGACGGGAGCGTCAATACCGGCTTCCCGAAGTTCCTGCGCTTCGGCGAGCCTTGCCACGGCGAAAAAATCGAAGCCGTGCTTTATCAGATGCCCGGTTACGGCCACGGCCCCGTGTCCGTAGGCGTCGGCCTTCACCACGCAGATCACCCGCGACGGTGCCACAAGGTCCCGCACCGCCACTGCGTTTTTGGCGAGGTTGTCGAGATTGATTTCAGCTATGGTGGATGCCTGCATTTTCCGCCGCTTTCGGGTTTTCGCGTTACGGGAGCCGATGATTGCCGCTTATTGCGCCATTGTGCGGATTTATCACACAAGAGCGTTTTTTCCAACGGCCGATTTCCCGCGCCCGTCAAAATGCCTTGACGGGGCGGGCGATCTGTTCCATAAATAACCGTTTTTTTGCGGCGGGGATGACCGCCGCCAATTGTCCGAAAAGGCCGGGACGCGTTTTCCGGCCTTTAGGGGCTGTTTCCAAAAAAACTTTTGCATTCGGTTGCGCCTTCATCCCCTCCGACTGTGTTGCGCTCCTTGCGGAATACGTTAAGTATTCCTCAGTCGCGCGCCTTATCGGCGGGGCGAAATCGCAACCTCGGTGCCACAAATTTTTTTTGGAAACAACCCCTACCATATCCGCAAAAATTTGCGGAAAAACACGAAAGGAAACGCCACATGTCCGCAAAGCTCATCAAGGGAAGCGAAATCCGCGAGGAAATCCTGGCCGAAATCAAGCAGGAAGTTGAAGCGATCAAGGCAAAGTACGGCAAGGTTCCGGGGCTCGTCACCATACTCGTTGGCGAAAACCCGGCCTCCATCTCCTACGTCACGCTTAAAATCCAGACCGCCCATCGGCTTGGTTTCCACGAAATCCAGGACACCCAGCCGGTCGATCTTTCGGAAGAAGCCCTGTTGGCCCTTATCGACAAGTACAACAAGGATGACAATATCAACGGCATCCTGGTCCAGCTTCCGCTTCCCAAGCACATAAACGAGAAGAAGGTGCTGACGGCCATCGATCCCGACAAGGACGTGGACGGCTTCCACCCGGTCAACGTGGGCCGCCTCATGATCGGCGGAAGCGAAGTGAAGTTCCCCCCCTGCACGCCTGCCGGCATCCAGGAACTCATCGTGCGCTCAGGAGCCGAAACCAAGGGCGCTGAAGTTGTCGTCGTGGGCCGCTCCAACATCGTCGGGAAACCCATCGCGGTCATGATGATGCAAAAGGGCAAGGGCGCGAACTCCACCGTAACGGTTGTCCATACCGGCACCAAAGACCTCGCCGGCCACTGCCTCCGCGCCGACATCCTCATCGTGGCGGCGGGCGTACCCGGCCTTGTGAAGCCCGAATGGATCAAGCCCGGCGCATGTGTCATCGACGTGGGCGTCAACCGCGTGGGCGAAAAAATCTCCGAGAAGACCGGCAAGGCCGTGCCCATACTTCGCGGCGACGTGGATTTCGAAGCGGCCAAGGAAATCGCCGGTTCCATCACCCCCGTGCCCGGCGGCGTGGGCCCCATGACCATCACCATGCTCATGGCCAATACTCTCAAATCCCTCAAATTCAAATTGGGGCTGCCGGTTTAGGCGGCTGTCCACAAGCGCGATCCGCTGTGTCAGGCGGGTTCGGTCGGGTCGTCATGTACGAAAAGTACTATTCCTCCCCGCCCGAATCCGCCTTCCTTGCGGCTCATCGCTTGTGACCGGCCTTGAGGAGCGATAAGAAAATTCAACGGAGGGGGTTCGGTTTTCATGCCGGAACCCCTCTCGTTACTTGAAGCGAGGTTCAAAAATCGAAATGGAACTCAAATTCGACAAGATGGGCGGGCTGATTCCGGCCATAGCCCAGGACGCGGAGACCGGCGAGGTTCTGATGCTGGCCTTCATGAACCGCGAGGCTTGGGAAAAGACCCTGGAAACGGGAATCGCCACCTACTGGAGCCGCAGCAGGAACAAGCTGTGGATAAAGGGCGAAACCAGCGGCAACGTGCAGATAGTAAAAGAAATCCGCATTGACTGCGACGACGATACCGTGCTTATGAAGGTGATCCAAAAGGGCGGGGCCGCCTGCCACACCGGGCACAAGTCCTGTTTCCATAAAAAAATTGAAAACGGAAAAGTTGTAATAGTGGGCGAACCGGTTTTTGACCCGAAGAAAGTGTACGGAAAATGAACAAGTTAAAGCTCGGCATCCCCAAGGGAAGCCTTCAGGACGCCACCCTGGCCCTTTTCAAGCGGGCGGGCTGGCGCATAAGCGTCGGAAACCGCAGCTATTTCCCGGAAATTGACGACGCGGACATAGACTGCGCCATCTGCCGGGCCCAGGAAATGAGCCGCTACGTGGAAAACGGAGTCCTTGACGCGGGCCTCACCGGCAAGGACTGGATCGCCGAAAACGAGAGCGACATCCACGTGGTTTGCGACCTTGTTTACAGCAAGGTCAGCTCAAGGCCCGCCCGATGGGTTCTGGCGGTTGCCCACGACTCGCCGGTGAAAACCCCCGAAGACCTTGCCGGGAAAAAAATCGCCACCGAGCTCATGGGCTTCACGAAGCGCTGGTTCGCCGAGCAGAACATACCGGTTGACGTGGAGTTCTCCTGGGGGGCCACCGAGGCCAAGGTGGTCTCGGGCCTTGCCGACGCCATAGTTGAAGTCACCGAGACCGAGAGCACCATCCGGGCGCATTCCCTTCGGGTCATAAAGGAGCTGATGCAGACCAACACCCGCCTCATCGCCAATCACAAGGCCTGGGCGGACCCGGTTAAACGCAAGAAACTGGAGCAGATAGCCACGCTCCTTTCGGGGGCGCTCCGGGCCGAGAAGCTCGTGGGCCTTAAAATGAACGTTTTGGGCAAAGATCTGAAAACCGTGGTGGATTTACTCCCAAGCCTCAAAGCGCCGACGGTGTCGAGGCTCTGGACGCCCGAGGGGATCTTCTCCACCGCCCAGGAAGTGGACGAACCGGAACGCTGGTTTTCCGTGGAAACCGTGGTGGACATCCACGTCGTACGCGACCTTGTTCCGAAGCTTCTCGAAAACGGCGCTGAAGGCATTATCGAGTATTCGCTTAATAAAGTGATTTAGTGCGGGCCGGGATTTTCCTGGGAGCGCGGGCGTCCCGCCCGCTCTTGCCGCCCAATGCGGGCGGGACGCCCGCGCTCCCAGGAGACAAGGCCCCTCGCCGCTTTGGTTAATTCGAAAGACAGGTTCAAAGAATCAAAAGCTGTGTGTTAGCGGGAAGGATAAAAATCATGGATAAGGCGCTGGTCTCCAAAAGGGTTTCCGATATAACCCCCTTCATAGTCATGGAGGTCCTTGAACGGGCCAAGGCCATGGAGCGCGAGGGCGTTCACGTTATCCACCTTGAGGTGGGCGAGCCCGACTTCGACACCCCGGAAGTGATCGTTGAGGCGGGAATCAGGGCCTTGAAGGACGGCCACACCCACTACACCCACAGCCTTGGGATGATCGAGCTTCGGGAGGCCATCTGCGATCACTATAAGAAGACCTACGGCGTAACCGTGAGCCCCGACCGGGTGGTGGTGACCTGCGGGTCGTCCCCGGCCATCTTCATGGCCTTCGCGGCCCTTCTTTCCCCGGGCGACGAGGTGATTATCTCCGACCCCCACTATGCCTGCTACCCCAACTTCATCCGGTTCGCGGGCGGCGTGCCGGTTAGGGTTCCGGTATCCGAGGACGACGCCTTCCAGCTTACGCCCTCCGCAATCGCGGAAAAGATAACGGACAGGACAAAGGTCATCTTCATAAACAGCCCCTCGAACCCCACGGGCACCCTTCTCTCAGCCGAAAGAATGAAGGAAATCGCGGGACTTGGGCCCATGGTGGTGTCGGATGAAATTTACCACGGCCTGGTGTACGAGGGAAAGGAACACTCCATCCTGGAGTTCACGGACAACGCCTTCGTTTTAAACGGTTTTTCCAAGGCCTACGCCATGACCGGCTGGCGGCTGGGCTACCTCATCGCGCCTGCGCCTTTCATAAGGCCCCTTCAGAAGCTCCATCAGAATTTTTTCATCTCCGCCAACGCCATGGCCCAGGTGGCGGGAATCACGGCGCTGAAACAGGCTGATGACGACGTTATGCGCATGAGGGCCATCTACGACGAGCGCCGCAGGTTTATGATCCGCCGCCTGCGTGAGATTGGCTTTTCCATCGCCTGCGAGCCCACCGGCGCTTTTTACGTTTTCGCCAACGCGAAGATGTTCGGGGCCGACTCCTACCGGCTCGCCTTCGACATACTGGAAAACGCCCACGTGGGAGTGACCCCCGGCATCGACTTCGGCCCGGGCGGCGAGGGCTTTCTGCGCTTCAGTTACGCCAACAGCCTGGACAACATAGCGGAGGGGCTTTTGCGGCTGGAGAAGTATCTGAAGGCGGGTTGACAGGCCGCTTTGTGTGTATTATTTTTAGTCAATTCGATTTACCTATATACTATACGATTTACCTATATACTATACGATTTGCCTTTGGTAAGGAAATTGGGATGATACGCAATTTTTACGAGGCAGCCAATTCAAAAAGCTGCTTCAATGCAAGGAGATGGACATGTTCGAGTGGAACGAGGATAAGGCCAGGACCAACCTGAAAAAGCATGGAGTCAGCTTTCAGGAAGCTTTGGAAATTTTTGATGATGAGCTTTCCGTTACTTTTTCAGACCCGATGCATTCGGATGATGAAGACCGTTTCATAATTATCGGGTTGAGTTTTGGGGGCCGCCTGTTAATGGTGTCCCATGCGCATAGAGAAGAAAAAATTCGCATAATCAGCGCAAGAGAACCAACTAAAAAAGAACGCAGGGATTATGAAAACGACAGAAAAAAAAGACGAAGAAGATGAACTTCTTCCTGAGTATGACTTGAAACCGCTCCTTAAAAACGGGATTCAAGGCAAGTATGTGGAATTTTACCGCAAGGCCTACGGCACGGTGCGTCTGGACCCCGACGTGGCCCAGGCCTTTCCGACGGACGAGGATGTCAACAAGGCCCTGAGGATGCTCATCCACTGGGTCGAGATTGAGAAAAGAATTCGTCCGACCGCCGCCAGGCGCTCTCAAAAACGCGAGTCCCGCCAAACAAAGCTCATGGCGGGAGTGAGGAAAAGGCTGAAGCCAGCATAGGAAGATGTTTTCCCTCCGCTTCTTTCAGGGTTCCCCGTAACAATCCCCACATCCTTTTAATGCTCGAAAGGAATCTGAAGGCCGGTTGACCCGAAGCGCACGGGCGGTGTACAATTGCCTCATGAAGATCGTACTCCTGTTACTCACCATGATGGCCGTCATTTTCATCGGGCTCTTTACGCTGGAACCCGTCTCCCCGTCCGCAGACGCCCAGGCTGAAATGGTCGCAAAGCAGGCGTATCAGACCGCCCAGGCCTATTTTATGGAATGCGGGGGAACCAGGCTGGACAGGATGGCCCTCGTTACCCTTGGGCTCAATGCGCCTTCCGACATAAGCCTTGAAATCGAAAACGGCAGTCCTGACGGCTTAAGACTAAATGTGCATCACACCCACGGCGGGTTCATCCACAAGGTTGACGCCCAGGGCAACATCCGGTCAGTGCCTCGCGGAAGGCTGGCCCGCCTGATTGCCCGCTTCACGTATCCCGAAGAATCCGAGCCCCCCAAACTGTACGGGCCTTTCCCGTCTACCCGCTATCCCGACCCGGGCTCCGCAGCCCGTCTGGCGGCCCGCAACGCTTACAGCGCGGCGGAGTATTTTTTCTACTCCAACCCGGACAGGACATTGACCAGGGACGACCTTGGGGCCTGGTGCGGCAGACGGGATGACGGAGTCACCGTGGATATCCTGGACGGAAGAAGGCAAACCCTGCGGATACGGGCAAGGCATCCGGGAAGCGGCGCAGTCTGGGAGGTGAACTCGGACGGGCGGATAACCTCTCCGGCCCAGAAGGCCGAAGCATCGCTCGTGACGCCAAGCCGACCGTTTACGCCGTCAAGAATCGCCACGCCGGAGGCCGCCGACCAGGAGGCCCGCGAAACCGCCGCAAAGGTTTTTTCCCTTTCCAGGTCCTACCTTTCCGAATACAGGCCCGCCGCCGGGCTCAAGCTGGACGCCCTGAAACGGGCCTACCCCGCATATTCCATTCCTCCCGACGTCACGGTGGAGGTTTTGGACAGGCGGGAGGAGACCTTGAGGCTCAGGGTAAGCCACAGGCTGGGAAGCAAGGTCTTCGAGGTGGACCCCACCGGCCAGATCACGGCCCGGCCTCTTTCATAAAGATATTTTCGGTCCCGTTCACGGGCTGTTTGCCGCGCATAGTCAATTTCTCATGCCCCGCTCACACAATCCTAACAATTTATCGTCATCTTCCTTTTCGTAAACGGCGCGGTGAGTGTTCGCGCATACCACAGATAAACCTTACCGGAGGATTGACAGATGAAGAAGGCATTGGCGGCGATTCTGGCCCTGGCCATCGTAAGCCTTGGAACCACGGCTTTTGCTGGCTCCATCCGCATAGATGGCTCCACCACCGTTTTACCCATTGCCCAGATGTGCGTCGAGCAGTTCATGAAGGAAAACCCCGCTGTAAAGATCTCCGTTTCCGGCGGCGGCTCCGGCAACGGCATCAAGGCCATCATCGACGGCACCACCAACATAGCCGACGCTTCCCGCTTCATAAAGCAGGAGGAAGTGGCCCGCGCAGTGCAAAAGGGCCGCTACCCGGTGCCCTTCTGCGTGGCCTACGACTCCATCGTGCCCATAGTGCACCCCTCCAATCCCGTCGCCAACCTCACCCTTGCCCAGCTTAAGGACATCTATACGGGCAAGGTCACCAACTGGAAAGCCTTGGGCGGACCCGACAAGGGCATAGTGGTGGTGGGCCGTGAGACATCGAGCGGCACCTACGAGACCTGGGAAGAGAAGGTCATGAAGAAGGAGCGCGTCACCCCCGCCGCCCAGATGGTTGCCTCCTCCGGCGCACTGTTCCAGACCGTTGCAGGCAACAAGTACGCAATAGGCTACGACGGCATAGGCTACGTGAAAAAGGGCGTCAAAGCCCTAACGGTGAACGGGATCAAGGCCACCGCCGCCACCACCATCTCCGGCAAGTACCCCATCAGCCGCCCGCTTTTCATGTTCACCAACGACTGGCCCGAAGGCGACGTGCTTGATTTCATCAACTTTGTGCTGAACCCGAAAAAAGGCCAGCCGCTGGTCACCAAGGCGGGCTTCGTACCTCTTTACTAGGAGGCCGTCCACAAGCGCGAACTGCGGTGTCAGAGCAAAGCGGGCGGGTCGTCATGTACGGCAAGTACTATTCCTCCCCGCCCGCTTCACTCTTCCTTGCATTTCATCGCTTGTGGCCAGCCTCTGTCCGGGGCGGATCGAAAAGCAGGGAGTGTCGTGGCTGTCAGCCTCCGGCTGGAGCCAAATGAGCGCAAGGCCCTTCTTTCCTGGGAGCGCGGGCGTCCCGCCCGCATTGGACGGCAAAAGCGGGCGGGACGCCCGCGCTCCCAGGGTGAAACCACAGGCTCAATAGAGTTTCCAAGTATTTTCATCAGGTGAAAAAATGAAAAGAAAATCGATACTCTCGCGCCAGGCGCAGGAAAGCCTCATCCAGAAGATGTTTCTGGGTGTGGGCATGGTGTCCCTGGGGATTTTGGCCCTCATCATGATATTTTTGTTCATGGAAGGGCTTCCGATTTTCAAAACCGTGTCGGTAAAAGATTTCCTGTTCGGAAAATTCTGGTATCCCACAAGCGACCCGCCCGATTTCGGCATTCTTTCCATGATCGTGGGCTCCGGCGTGGTGACCCTGCTGTCCTCGCTCATGGCAGTGCCGCTGGGGGTCATGACCGCCATCTACCTTGCGGAAATCGCCGGGCCGAAAACGCGGGAAATCGTAAAACCCGTGGTTGAACTTCTGGCCGCCCTTCCCTCGGTGGTCATCGGCTTTTTCGGCATGGTGATCTTCGCGCCATTTTTGCAGGAGACCTTCGACGCGCCAACGGGCTTGAACCTCTTCAACGCGGCCCTCATGCTGGCCTTCATGGCGGTTCCCACCATAACGAGCCTTTCCGAAGACGCAATTTTCCGGGTTCCCCAAGATTTGAAGGAGGCATCCCTGGCCCTTGGTGCGACCCACTGGGAGACCCTCTACCGGGTGACCATTCCGTCCTCTCTTTCGGGCGTGTCAACGGCGGTGATCCTGGGAATGAGCCGGGCAATGGGCGAAACAATGGTGGTTCTCATGGTGGCGGGCGGCGCGGCCATGATTCCCACATCCATCTTCTCTCCGGTCAGGCCCATGCCCTCAACCATTGCGGCGGAAATGGCCGAGGCGGCTTTCCGGGGAATCCATTATCACAGCCTTTTCGCCATCGGCATGGTGCTTTTCGTGTTCACGCTTCTGTTCAACATAGCGGCGGACTTCATCGCCCATCGCTATAAACAGACAGGCACCGCCACCTTATAGCGACCGGATGGAAAACGAAGGAAAAGGCATGGAAGAGGCCTTAGGAATAAAAATCGCCGGGGGTGACAGGGCAATGGACCTGGTTGAACCAAGGGGCGAATCCCGTAGCGGCGGCGGAGGACCGAACCGCGCTCGCGGAAAGCTCCGGCGCAGGGCGAGCCAGGCGGCGGCGTTCACGCTCTTTCGCGGGGCGGCGGCCATGAACGCGGCGGCGCTGTTCATCCTCGTCGGATTTCTCCTCATGAGAGGGGCCAGTGCCATTTCCTGGAGCTTTCTCACCGAAGCCCCCCGCGAGGCCATGACCGCCGGCGGGATACTCCCGTGCATCGTGGGTACAATCGTGCTTTCAATAGGGGCCATGATCGTGGCCTTTCCGCTTGGAGTGGCTTCCGGCATCTACCTTTCGGAATACGCAAGGCCCGGAAAAACGCTCCGCATGGTGCGCCTTGGCATCAACAACCTGGCGGGCGTTCCTTCAGTGGTGTTCGGCCTTTTCGGGCTCGCAGTGTTCGTCACCTGGATGAAATTGGGGGTAAGCATACTTTCCGGGGCGCTCACCCTGGGCATCCTGACCCTTCCGGTCATAATCTCCTCCACCGAAGAAGCCCTTCGCTCTGTTCCGGCAACCTACCGGGAGGCCTCTCTGGCCCTTGGGGGAACCCGCTGGCAGACCACCTTCAGGGTGGTGCTTCCGGCGGCCCTTCCGGGTGTGCTCACGGGCGGAATCCTTGGGCTTGCCAGGGCCGCCGGGGAAACCGCGCCCATAATGTTCACGGCGGCGGTCTTTTACTCGCCCAGCCTGCCCCACGGACTCATGGATCAGGTGATGGCGCTTCCCTATCACATTTACGTTCTGGCCACGGCGGGAACCAACATAGAGGAAACGCGGCACCTCCAGTACGGAACGGCCCTGGTCCTCATCGCCCTGGTTTTCGGAATGAACCTTGTGGCCATTGTTTATCGCTCGTATCTGAGAAAAAAAAGGTAGCACCGGAGGAACGAGTGTCGGACCAGCAAAAAATCGCAATCAATTCCATGAGCTTTTATTACGGAGCTTCCCAGGCCCTTTTCGATATAAACCTGGATGTTGCCGAAAACCGGGTGACCGCTCTCATAGGCCCCTCCGGCTGCGGCAAGAGCACCCTTTTGCGGTGCCTTAACCGCATGAACGACCTGATACCCTCTTCCCGCGTGGAAGGCTCCATACTTCTGGACGGCGAAGACATCAACGCCCCCAAGGTAGACGTGGTGGACCTTCGCCGCCGGGTGGGGATGGTCTTTCAGAAGCCCAACCCCTTTCCCAAGACCATTTTCGAGAACACCGCCTACGGACTTAGGGTGAACGGCGAGCGCGACAAGGCGGCCATAGCAGCCCGGGTGGAGGAAAGCCTTAAACAGTCGGCCCTCTGGGACGAGGTGAAGGACCGCCTGCACCAGTCGGCCCTTGGGCTTTCGGGCGGCCAGCAGCAAAGGCTCTGCATCGCCCGCGCCCTTGCGGTGCAGCCTGAGGTTATTCTGATGGATGAGCCTGCCTCGGCCCTGGACCCCATCGCAACCCATAAAATTGAAGAACTCATCCACGAGTTGAAGACCCTCTATACTATTGTTATCGTAACGCATTCCATGCAGCAGGCGGCGCGGGTTTCAGACACCACGGCCTTCCTTTACATGGGGCGGCTCATAGAGGTGGGGGCGACGCAGCTTCTGTTCACCCGCCCCAAGGAGAAGAAGACCGAAGATTACATTACCGGCCGTTTTGGATAACTGAAAACGCGATCTGCTGTGTTGCGCGTCGTCTCATGCTCGGTCACGTACAAAAGCGTACGCTCCCTCGCCTGAGACTCGCGCGCCTTGCAGCTCATCGTTTTCAGCAATCCAAAATCGCAGTAGTAAACGAGGGATGCACTATTTGAAGGTCTTGCATTTCATCGTTTTCTGACGGCCTGTCCCGTGGTTTGATTTAAGCGGGTAGTTAACGCAGAGACGAAAAAGATAGGCCGTAGGTTGGGTGGTTTAAGCCCAAGGGCAGGTTCACCCAACATCCTTAAATTTTTGGGTGATTTTTAAAAAGGACCACACCATGATCGGACATCTGGAGCGGGAACTGGAAAAACTGAAAAAACAAATCCTCGCACTGGGCGCTCTGGCCGAGAGCAGGGTTGAAGCGGCGGTGAAGGCCGTGGAGGATTTGGACGAAAAGGCCGCCGAGTGGATAATAACTGCCGATCACGAGGTGGACGAAAAGGAGGTGGAGGTGGAGGAGGAGTGCTTAAAGCTCCTTGCCCTCTACCAGCCCGTGGCGGTTGACCTGCGTTTCATCGCGGTGGTGATAAAGATCAACAACGATCTTGAGCGCATAGCCGACGAGGCCGTCAACATGGCCCGCAGGGTTAAGGACATAAGGCGGCTTCCGTCGCCTCCGGCCAACGGGCGCACCACGGCCTTCGACGTGCGCGAAATGGGCGAAAAGACCCTGGTTATGCTGAAAAAAAGCCTGGACGCCCTGGTTCATCTCGATACCGACCTCGCCTACATGGTGCTTTTCCGGGACGACGAGGTGGACGACCTGTATAAAAAGGCCTCGACCGCCCTTCAGGACGCCATAAGCCGGGACCCCGAACAGGTTGGCCTGTGGCTGAACCTTCTGTTCGCGGCCCGCCACCTGGAACGCATAGGCGACCACGCCACCAACATAGCCGAGGAGGTCATCTACCTCGTCCAGGGCCAGACCGTGCGCCACATGGACGTGAAGAGCCTGAAGGGCGTCAAGTAGTTTCATTTGAAAATATGGCTCTGAACTATTCTCAGCTTTTTAATGCAGGCAAAACGAAACCAGAAAAGCCCCGCACTACGTCATTCCGGCGTAGGCCGGAATCCAGTTTTTGTCCTTTGCAGGCTTTTTCTGGACCCCGGCTTCCGCCGGGGTGACGATCCTTGAAACGCTTCGACTTTTCTATAAATGCCCGGCGACTAAGCTGAAAATAGTATAGAGGCACATCTGAAAATGGGTTCGGATAAAAGGGGGAGGCCGGGTCAACCGGTTTCCCCCTTTTGCCGTTTTGGGGTGTTGACCGCAAAAGCGAAAAACCTGTAGGATGGCGGCGGATAAGGCCGGTTTTGTTCAACTTCATTAAAGCGGGTTAACGTGAATATCAACGTATGCTTAAAAATGGTCAGGGATGCCGACGGAAAGCCCGTAATGGACGCCTCCGGCTCCTACGCCCTGGAAGAAGCGCTAAGGCTAAAGGATTGCCTGGGGGCGCACGTAACGGCCTTCTGCCTTGGGCCTGACGAGGCCGGTCCGGTTCTTGTGCGGGCGCTGGCAATGGGGGCGGATGAGGCCCGGCATATCGTGTGCAGAGGCCCGGAGCAGCCTTCGGGCCTTGTTCTCGCAAGCGCCCTGGCGAACGCCCTCCGCATGGAATCCGAAGATAGCAGGGCCTTTGACCTGATTCTGTGCGGGGCGGCCTCCGAGGACAACGGAAGCGGCCGCACCGGCCCCATGCTGGCGGGCATCCTCGATCTGCCGCTGGCGGGCTGCGCTGTTGAACTGGCCCCCTGCCCCGAAAAGGGCGTGGTTACGGTCACCCGCGAGATCGAGTCCGGGCGGAGGCTCGCTCTTGAAATAAGGCTCCCTGCCGTGCTCACCATCCAGACAACCACGCGCCAGCCCCGGTATCCGAGCCTTTCCAACCTTCTTCGGGCCAACCGGGCGACCGTTCCGGCCATTGATTTAAGCCGCCTGCCGGAAGTGCGCCCCACCGAAACCCTTTTGTCGGAAGAAGCCCCTTGCGCGGTTTCACGGGTGGAGATGCTTTCCGGGACCACGGCGGAGAAAGCGGCCCTGCTTTTCAAGATGCTTGCCGACAGGGGGATGATGTGAAAGAGTCTGCGAAAGCGGAATTTCTGATTGTTGCGGCGGCGGGCGCAAAGGGCCTGGAAGAAAGCGCCAAGGACGCCGTGGGCCTGGCCCTGGCCCTGGGGGCGAGGCCCGAAAACGCGATTTTCCTGGTGGCGGGCGAGGAGCCGGACAAGGCGGCGGAAACGGCGTCCGCAAGGTTCGGCCTGCCGGTGCTGGCTTTGAGCGGCGCGGGCCTTGTTCAGGCTCTCTGCGATGTGTTCACGGCGGCCATCGCTTCCGTGGCCTTGCGCGTAAAACCTCGGTTCATACTTTTGTCCCACACCATAAGCAACATGGACGCTGCCCCGCTTCTTTCGATCAAACTGGCAGCAGCATGCATAACCGGCGTAACAAGCGTGGAAGAGGGCGCATCCGGCCCGGTTTTCGTGCGGCCCACGGCAAGCGGAAAGCTACTTCAGCGAATCTCGGTCAACTCCTCCTGCGCCGTGCTAACAGCCCTTCCGGGCGGTTTTCCGGTTCCCGAAGCCCCGCCTTTTGCGCCCGGTGAAATCACCACCGAAAATGTTGAAATCACCGATTCCGGGATGCGGCTTCTTGAAGAACTCGCCCCGGCCCTGGCGGACATGGGCCTTTCGGTGGCGGACGTTGTGGTGGCGGCTGGCCGTGGGATCGGCTGCCCGGAAAATTTAGAGCTGATCGAGCGCCTTGCCGCCCTCTTTCCCCGCTCGGCTGTGGCGGGAAGCCGCCCGGTGTGCGACGCGGGATGGCTTCCGGCAAACCGCCAGGTGGGGGTTACGGGGGCCACGGTGTCGCCCAAACTCTACATCGCCTGCGGGATTTCCGGGGTTTTCCAGCACGTGGCGGGCATGTCCGGGTCGAACCTGATAGTGGCCATAAACAAGGACCCCTGCGCGCCCATATTCTCCGTGGCACACATAGGTGTTGCCGAAGACCTTGCGGCCTTCATACCGGCCTTTCTGGAAGAGGTGGAAAAGGTCCGCCCGGCCTCCTGAAACAGGGGACCGGACGCTTTCACTCACCTGCCCCTGACGGGGGGCTTTTTTCCGCCGCGCATGGCCGACACCGCTTTTTCCAGGGCGTCCCGAAGGGTTCCGGCGTATTCCGGGGCAAGGCGGATCGCGCCCGTTGAAAGAGCCATGCGGTAGGTTTTGAAGGAGCTTCTGTTGAAGGCGTCCAGATTTTCCTCAAGGGCCTTTTTATACACGTTTTCGGTGAGATAGGCGGTCTCAACCGCGAGCACGGCGAATTCGCCGCCGCTAAGCCTCGCAACAACGCTCTGGCCGCCGAAGGTTTTGCGCAAAATGTCGCTTACGGCCACCAGGGCCATGGAGCCTTCCACGTGGCCGTACTGCTCGTTTATGCGGGCCAGTTCCGAAAGGCTCACTGTGAAGACCAGGTTGGCCAGCCTGCGTTTTTTGGCGGCCTCGATCATCTCAGAGGCCAGGGCGAAGAAGCCGCGTTCGTTGGGAAGCCCGGTAAGCTCGTCTGTTACGGCCATTTCCTTCAATTTGCCCAGTTCCACCGAGCAGGTTTCCTTTTCCTGCTTCACCGCGCTTAGGGTGAGGAAGCTTTCCTTGTAGCCCTGGAGCGCCGCGAAAAGCTCGGAGTCGCCCGGCTCGCGGCGGATGACCAGGAGTTTGGTTCGCGGAAGCCTTACTGCGGTGGCCAGGAAATAATGCACCACCCCTGTTGGCTCGATCTTGGTCCACCAGCCGCTTTTGAGCACCACCGGAAAGCCGCTTTCCGCCGCCCACACCCCTGCCGCCTCGTCGATGAAGGCTTCCAGGAAGGGCGACATCTGCCAGGCGTTGAAGGCCGTCTTTTCAAGGGAGCATTCCGGGCAGAAGCCGGTGAACCAATCGGGCGCTGCCCCCACCGGATGGAAGGTCCCCTCCGGCCCCATCGCCAGCACCACCATGCCCAAGGCCCCGAAAAGACTGGATGTTTGCGATTCTTTCATTTGTCCTCACGGCAGCAAAGCCTCTAATACATCATGTTAATTGCCCCCCGCTTTTCAGCGGAAAATAAATGAGCAGATATAGCGGAAACAGGCTGCTGCAGGTAGTCCAACAAGTACAATTTCAACGAGCTGCAGCCTTGGACGAGGATTTTTGACTTTCATCCAAGCAGCTATGCCTAACGACGCCCCTATGCCCGACAATATTCCGGCGAAAAAAAAGCTGATTTGCATTTCAGCCATGTATGGGAGTCCGCTTCGCACTCCAGCAGTCATCATTATGCTATACCGCCAATAGAAATAAAAGGCCGGAATAATATAAGCGGCAAGGCCGAAAACGATGGAAAGCAGGCGAAGCCGTTTCAAATTCCCGTCCCTTTATTTTCTTCCCATTGCCTGCAAGATGGCACCTCTTGTGCTTCGCACCCCGGCAACCAGTTGCCGGGGCCACCCACGAATATGCCCTCTGCGGGCGGGACGCCCGCGCTCCCAGGGTGACGGCACCATGGCCTTCCCGTATTCTCTTTTTCTTTAACTCTCCTTAACCCGTAAGGCTGGGCCAGGAGGGCTGAGGGCGATGAAATGCAAGGAAGGCGAGCGAGCGTACGCTTTTGTACGTGACCGAGCCGGGAGGCGATGCCTGACGCCGCAGCTCGCGCTCTCAGCCCTCCTGGTCCTGGAGGATGAGTTCGACGAGGGTCATAAAGGCCCTTGTGACGCCCACGCCCGTTTTCGCGCTGGTCCTTATTATGCTCCATCCGCTTTTTTCGAGTTCGGCAAGCTCCTTGCGCTCCACGGCCCATTGAAGGGTGAGGTCGGTCTTGGACACGGCGCAGACAAAGGGCTTGGGGCCGATGGCCCGGTCAAGGGCGTCCTTGGTCATTCTGGCGGATTGCAGGGATTCGGCCCTGGTGCAGTCCACCACCAGGATTGCGCCGTCCAGGTTTTTGGCCTTGTCCGGGGTGAATCCGTGGACAGGGTCCGGGCCGGAGAAATCCCAGAGGGTGAGCGCAAGGCTTTTGCCCTCGAAGTTCACGGGCTTTTTTTCCACCATCACGCCCACGGTGGGCAGGTATTCGCCGGAAAAGAGGTTTTCGGTGTAGCGCCTTAGGATGCTGGTCTTGCCCGCGCCCACGTCGCCGAAGATGCCTATGTTTTTTCGGATCGCGGAAGGGATAACCGGGGCCTTTGTGATGAGCCGGGATTTTACGGTGACGGCGGTTTCCGGGCCGGGGGCGGCAAGAGGGCGCGAGTCGGATTCCGGTTCCGGCTCATCGAATTCCGGGCCGATTTTGGAAAGGGAGTCAGCGCCCATAACGTCGCGCAGGAGGGCCTCCTCGGAGGGGATCACGTCTCCGAAAAGCTCTTTCATGTAGCGGGCGAGCCCCCTTGACGAGGGCCGGAAGGCGAGTTCCCAGATTACGTCCTCAATGTCGGCCAGCATCAGTCCGCAGGAGTCGTAGCGAAGGGACATGTCGCGGGCCAGGGCGGTTTTCACCACAAGGCCGAGCTTGGGGTGAAGGCCGGGCACAAGGTCGGACAGGGGGGTGAACTGCGCGTTCCGGGCCTTTTCCAGGATTTCCATGGTTTCGCCCGAATAGAGCCTTTGGCCCGAAAGAAGCTCGTAGAGGATGGCGCCCACGGCGAAGATGTCGGAGCGGTGGTCCACTGCGGCCCCGTAGGCCTGCTCCGGCGACATGTAGGCCAGCTTGCCTTTTATGACGCCGTACTGGGTGGTGTTCACCTGGCTTTTGGCCTTGGCCACGCCGAAATCGATAACCTTCACCTGGCCGTTGTAGGTGATAAAGATGTTCTGGGGGCTGATGTCTCGGTGCACCACACCAAGGGGAGCGCCGGAAAAGTCGGATAGCTCGTGGGCGTATTCCAGGCCGATCAGGACCTGGGAAATCACGAAGAGGACGTTGACGAGGCTCATGGGCAGGGAAATTTCGGAGGCCCGGTCGGTTGCAAGGCGCAGGTTTTTTCCGAAAAGGTACTCCATTGCTATGAAGTAGTCATCGCCCATGCGCCCGAAATCGTAGGTGCGCACTATGTTGTCGTGCTGGAGAAAGGCCGCCAGGCGCGCTTCGGAGATGAAGGCTTCGATGAGGTTTTTTTCGCCCACAAGGTGAGGCAGGATTTTCTTGATGGCGATGATTTTCTCGAAGCCCTCGTCGCCGGTCATCTTGGCCCGGAAAAGCTCGGCCATGCCGCCCACGCCGATGGGGTCCAGGAGAAGGTATTTTCCGAAATTCTTGGGAGTGACGCCGGGCATGGCTCGACCTTTTGGGTGTGGCCCCGAATGGGGAGGCGTGAAAGAATATAATTTTTCTTGGATAGCTTATGGCATATCCGGGCGTCTTGTGCAAGAATGGAGGCATGCCTGAAAAATGCGACCCAA
The DNA here is from genome assembly GCA_016235345.1 of Deltaproteobacteria bacterium. Lineage (NCBI taxonomy): Bacteria > Pseudomonadati > Myxococcota > Myxococcia > Deltaproteobacteria bacterium. Next base: position 333,321 of record JACRLG010000028.1, read on the forward strand.
GCTCACCCGTCACCGTAACGGTGGCCGTCTGCACAAGAAACCGAGCCCGAAGTCTGAAAAGGGCCTTGGAATCGGTGCTGAATCAGGCTGCGGACGCGCCGGGGCTGGAAATCCTGGTGGTGGACAACGGGGATGACGGTGAAACCGGCAGGGTGGCGAAATCCCTGGGAGCTCGCGCGGAAGGACTGCGCCTTGTGCGTGAGCCGGAACCCGGGCTTTCGGCGGCCAGGAACCGGGCGTGGCGGGAGGCTTCGGGGCGATGGATCGTTTACATCGACGACGACGCGGAGCTTGTTCCGGGCTATCTCGCGGCCCTTTCGCGCCTTCTGGCCGAGGAGGGAGACCGGGCCGGAGCCGTTGGCGGGCCGATTGCGGTGGGATGGGAAAACAACGCGCCCGGCTGGTACGAGAAGGGCCTGGCCCCCTGGCTGAACAGCCTGAACTTAGGGCCGGCGCGGCGGCGCATCCGCTGGCCCGAAACCCTTTACGGGACCAACATGGCCTTTGACGCAAATGTATTGAAAAGCCTGGGAGGATTCAGGGGCGACCTTGGCCGCAAGGGCGCGGGGCTTATGGACGCCGAGGAGACGGAGCTTTTCATCCGCATGGAAAAGCTTGAGGACCGCCCGGTGATCTATGACCCGGCGCTCAAAGTCATCCACTTCATGACTGAAGAAAGGCTTTCCCCGGGCTTTTTCATCAAAAAGGCCCGCTGGCACGGAAAGAGCCTTGCGGCCCTGGAAAGGCTTCATCCCGATAAAATACGGGGGCTTGGAAACGCGCTATGGGTGCTGGCGTCCTCTTGTTTCCGCGCTGTTACAGGAAGGGGCCGGGGGCCCCTCACCGAGCGGGTTTTAAGGGCGTCCGCCGCAGGGTATCTTTATGGGAGGTTTTTGCGCTGATCCTATGAAAGCCCCATCTCCCTCTCCAGGCGTTCTATTTCCATTTCCGCGATTTTCCGGTCCTGGTCGCTTGTGGAAGGATCGCTCCTTCTTTTGCGGAGGGAGGCCAGAAGCATCTCCGCGCGGTAGTCGGAGCAGGTGTAGCGGGGGGCGTCGCCGGGTTTTGAGGCCTCGTCGTTTTTCGTCGTGTAAGCCATCCTTAAAATCGAATCCTTTCCGTTTCATATCCTTTTCATAAAGAAGATTCCGTTATGGAATCAGCCTGTTGTATCCGGTTTCCGGGTCGTGTTTCACCTTCATGGTCGTTCCGATCAGCTCGGTTTTCTCCCACGAATCAAGGTCAACGTCAGCTCTTTCCGCGCGGGCGAAGGCCCTTCTTCCATCCTTTAGCCTCCCAAGGGCGGTGGCGTGTTCGGCCTCGCCGGTCCTGTCGTGGAGCACCACCAGGGATTCCACCAGAAGATCGCCCTCGGCCTTTTCCACGGCGTCTGGAAGGGCCGAATCGTCGATCATGCCCTGGGCGCAGGCGTTGTCGGGGGCGGTCCAGCCGTCTTTTAGGGGTTCTCCGCCGTAGATTCCAACGGCCCAGCGGGTGTTGTACCAGCCAAGTGAGGTGACAAGGGCGAGGCTTTTCCGGTCGGCCCTTATGCGCTCCGTGGCCTCGGCCACCGCGTGCAGGCTGTAGTTGTTGCCGGGGCCGCCGAAATAGGGGAGGCCGCCTGTGAGGCTTATGGGCCTTGGGTCATCGGGGGACACCCCAAGCTCCAGCATGGCCGCTTCCACGGCCCAGGGAAAGCAGGAGTAGAAATCGAAATGGGCGATGTCGCCGATTCCGCATCCCGCGCCGGAAAAGGCCAGTTTGGCGGCTGCGTCCAGGGCCGGGGCGTCGTGGAGAAGGGGCCTTTTGCTTACCATGCGCACGTTTTGGAGGGCCGCGCCGGAAAGGGGATAGACCAGCCGGTCGGAGGAAATCCCAAGGGAGCGGGCGGTTTCATCGCTCATTAAAAGCACCGCAGCAGCCTGATCCACGAAGATGTTGGCGTTCATGCGAAGGGTGTAGGGGTGGCCCACCATGCGGTTTTTAGGGCCGGGGATGGAAATTTCACCGGCGGAAAGGGCGGCGCGGCTCCACGAGTACGGGTTTTGCGCGGCGATTTCCGAGAGCCTTTCGCAGATGCCGCCCATGTATCTGCGGTGGGTTTCGTGATCGTGGCCAAGGTGCGCCCGCATGGCGTTTTCGAAAAACGCGTAGGCGTAGGAGGGCGCGAAGATGCCGTTTCGCATCTCGTAGTCCGTGAAGGCGGGCGGCTCCGGGTCGAAGGGGTTTTCCTCCTTTTCCGGCCAGCCGAGATCCGCGCCCGAACGCTGAATCTGGCGCTCGGAAAAGGCCGCTTCCGCGCCGCAGATAAGAACCGCCCTCATCCTGCCTTCCCGAATGGCCGTGGCCGCCTTGAAAAGAAGGCCCTGGGGGGTGGTGCCGCCGATGGGCGCGTAGATGGTTTCCACCGGGGCCACCGAAAGCCTCCGGGCGAGGTCGCCGCACGGGTTCCTGTAGCCGTGGCTCATGGTGCGGACCATGAAAATTCCGTCGCACACGCTTTTCGCGTTCGGCCCGGCATCGTCAAAGGCCGCCAGGGAAACCGCAGCCATGAGGCTTAGGGGGTCTTTGGGATCGACGGTATCCGGCCCCTGTATGAGCTGGGCCGCGCCCGCGATGGCGGGAATTATAGATGAAGGCACTGGGGGAACCTCGCGGTTTTATGTTCCGGATTCTGACAGCCCGTGGGGACACAACAATTTTACAGGCTGATGAAAAACGATGAGCCGCAAGGCGCGCAACACAGCGGATCGCGTTTTAGGGCAGCCTGTCATTCCGCCACCTTGTAGCCCGCGTCGGCAAGGGCTTTCCGGGCCTCGGCGCTCCCCGCCGTTTCAAGCCGGAACACCCTTTTCGGCGAATCCGGTTTGGCGTCGGGAAGCCCTATGCTTATGATGTTGCCGCCCGCCCCGGTTATGATGGCGCAGGCGCGGCTCACCGCGTCGGGGCCGGGCCCGGTTTCAACAAGAAGGCGCACGCTCTGGGTGAGAAGGCCCATCATCTCGATGAAGGCCCCAAGTATGTCGATGACGGTGATGACGCCCGCCAGCCGCCCGTTGTCGTCAACAACCGGCATTCCGCCGATTTTTTTCTTGTGGATGAGCCGGGCCGCGTCCTCCACGTCGTCGTTCACGTGGGCGGTGAAGGGGTTTGAAATCATGAGGTCCTTCAAGTCGACGTCCGCAACCAGGCTCGGCAGGAAGCCCTGCTTGAGGTCCGCCAGGGTCAGGAAGCCCACCAGGCGGTTTTCCCGGTCCACCACCGGAAGATGCCTTATCGCGTTGTCCTTCATTATAGCGATGGCGTCGGCTATGGATGCGTTGCGGCGAATGCTTACGGGGTCGCTTGTCATTATCGATTTGACGCGCATTTCATTGCCTCCTTTGGAATTTGACCGGCCATACGCCCCCTTTTACACCGGCGCGAAAAAAAAGAAAAGGCCGGACGGGCCATAAGCCACATCCGGCTTTTTCATGCGCGGAAAGTTTTACGCTGTTCGCTGCGATCAGCTCCAGACGCCTACTTGGCCTTTTTTTTCGGGGGAGGCGGGGTGGAGCCGATCTGGCCCGGCATGTCGGATTTCCTGTAGCCTGCGGGCGGCTCGAAGAGCTTGGGGCTCTGGGTTCCCACCTTTATCTTGCGAAGGATGGTGGATGTGCCGTCGCTGGTCACGGTCTTGATGGGGGCTCCCAGGTCCTCGGCTATCCACACGGTGGAGACGATATCCCTTTTCATCTGGGCCATGAATTTTTTCATCTGGGCGGCCTGGGGCCCCGGCATGGACTCCACCGCCTTCATCTGGTCGGCGATTTCCTTGCCCATGACATCGTCCATTTTAATGGTGAACTGCCACTTGGTGCAGGCCCATCCGTCCACCCTTTCGGTTCCCAGCTTCTTTTTGCCCACCGACTTGTCGAAGTCCTTCAGCATTGCCGGAAGCTCGTTCGGGTCCATGGGCATCACGGTGTAGGTTTTGGAGAGGTGGTCCACCACGTAGACGAGTTTCTTGTCCAGGCGTACGATGGTGGTGTTGTTCCCCTCGTCCCAGCGGGACATGGTCTTGGCCATGAAGACCTTGGCGATCTGGGTTCTGGGCACCATGGAGGTGTCCATGCCGGGCATGACGCCGGGGTTTTTCGTGGGATCAGTGGTTATGACCTCCTCCGCCGAAAATTCCTTTTTGAGCATGTTGGGGCCGAAGGCGAAGACCACTGACGGAATCAAAAGCAGGGCCGCCACAAGGTAAAAAACCGACTTTTGCTTCATGGAAAAAGATCTCCAGTCTTATTGAGCGTTGAAAAGAATGAGTATTGATTCCCGGTTTTATCCGGTCACGAAAACAACCCGCCCGCCAGGGCCGGTCATGAAAAATCAGCACCCGACCAAGGCCGGACACGAAAATTCGCCACCCCGCGAGGGCGATTGAGAACGATGAGCTGCAAGGAAGGCGAGCGGCGCGGGAAGGAATAGTACTTTTCGTACATTCCGACCCGCGCCGTGACGCCTGACACAGCAGATCGCGTTCTCAGACGCCCGCCGCTATTTCTTCTTCCAGGAGCCGGAGGGGTCCTGAATATACCACCCCGCCGGGGCCTTTCCCTGCCATTCCTTGGCGAAAACGTCGTTAACCTTCCCGGCCTGGGCGGGGTCGATGCCGAGCGCTCCGGCGACTTCCTGGTAGAGCTTGGTGCGGGCCTGGTTGTCGCCGTCGATGAGGCGTTTCAGTTCCCCTACCTCCTTGAGGCCCAGGCCTTCGGGGCCCTTAAAGACCAGGAGCCCGTCTTTGCCTATTCCCACCCGGCCCGCGTCGTAATGGGCGGCGAGCTTGGCGTGGTTGGCGGTTATCTGGTCTTTAAGCGCGCGGATGTTGGCGTTGGAAACCGTGGTGGCGTCGTCTGCCCAGGCGCTCTTGGGGGAGATGATGTCAAGAAGGGCGACTACCGCGCGTTTTCCGAGCGATGACGAGGGCTTGGGGGCCTCTGCCGCAGGCTGGGCATCCTTGGCCGGTGTTCCGGCGGCCTTGGTTCCGTAAACCTCGTCGACGATTTCCTCTGCGGCCTTCTGGACCTTGGCCGCCGGAAAATAGATGTTCACCGTCACACAGGCCGCTATGAAGCCCACGGCCATGCTTAAGGCCAGAAATTTGTTCCATTGGGACATGACACATCCTCCTTGAAGTTGGCGCTGATTTTTTTCGGAAACAGCCTATAGTCCGGGCGACACACGGACAGGCGCTTATTCTGCTCCCATCCTGACTTCCGGCCCTTTCCCGTCCCCCCTGACCCGCTGGATTCTCTCCAGCATGTCGGAGAAGCTGATCTTGTTTTCCAGGTTCCTGTTTATCACGTTTATGCCGCGTATCAAAGGTCTTTTGACGAGATATTCCACACCGCCCTCCCGCACCAGGCCCCTCACCGAGAAGGTGTCGTTCCGCAAGGTGCAGGAAAAACCCATGGCCTCGTAGGGGAAGGCCTCGAACACCTTTGTCATGAGGCTGACCCCCATGCCGGTGAGGCCGGAGCCGGACGACACCACCGCGATGGAGTTCACGGCCTCCAGGGTCACCTTCTGGGGCACCCCCTTTTTGCGCACCGACCGCACCGCAAGGTCGAAGGCAACCGGCTGGCCCTGGGCTATGGCCACTTTTGACGCGGTAATGTCCACGTTGCCTAAAATGAGGCCCGCGCCGAGAGCGGTGGTGAAGGGCTTCAAGTCAACTCCGGTTATGTTTACGTCCGCCCCTATGGTGCGGCCCATGCCGAGCGGGTCGGCCACCGAAAGGCCGCTCACCGCGAGCTTTCCGCCGAAGAAGGTGCCGGAAAGACCGCCGCCGATGGCGACCTTCTTGCCGGTGGCGACTATGGGGGCGAGGGTTCCGCCGATTTTTCCCGAAAGGGCCATGCCGGAGGGCAGCTTGGACATGTCAAGCTCGCTCAAAACCGCCGACAGCCGGGCCGAAAAGCCGGACGAAAGGGGCTCCATCACCCTTATGCCCGAAAGGACGATGTCAGAGCCGAAAACCGGCACCCTTATGTCCTCCTTCACCCAGAACCGGTTTTTCATGAGGGCCACGGAAAGATCGTAAGGCCCGGCGTTCACCGGCCCCGCCGTGAGCTTTTTGACGGTCAGCCTGCCCCAGTCGGGCATGGCCTCCGGCTGCTTCGGCCCTTCCGCCCCGAAGCGGTAGGAAAGGGGAAGATCGAGGACAAGCCCGGAAATATTCGCCCCCTTTTCCTGGGAAAGGCCCATGTCCCGCACCGAAAGGCTGCCCGAAACGTCGGTTATCCCGCTTTTGCGGGTGACGGAAAGGGCCATCGCAAGGCCGCCGGAAATCGCCGTTCCGGCCATGTCGGGCCTTGCGGCGGCAAGGGTGTCTTTTATGAAGGCGGTCCAGATGCCGGTCAGGTCCGCCCGGTCAAGGTTCACCCTGCCGGAAAAATCAAGGTCTTTTCCGGCTTTTGAAAGATCGCCCGTAACTTTAAGAAGCCCCAGGTTGCCCACGCCGCCCTTGAAATCAAGGCCCTTTATGCCCTTTGCGCCAACGGGCCGCCCGTACGCCTTGGCGCTTACGGGGAGCTTGGCGAAATCCATGTAAAGGGTCTTATAGAGAAACTCCCCCTTTTTCGCGGCCAGGGAAAGGGTGACCGGCGGGTTTTCGCCAAGGGATGTTTTGGCGTCAAGGGCGACCGTTATGGACTGGCCCATGACGGATCCGTCCGGAGAGGAGAGGGAGAGGTCGGAAAGGGCCGAATCGAGCCTTATAACTCCGTTTTTGGCGATGTCGCCCGAAATTCCCACGGCTCCGGTCAACGCCCAGTCCCTGACGGGAAAATCGGTGAAGGCCGGGGCCAGGGCTGCGAGTTTTTCAAGGGTAAGGCCCTTTGCGGAAAATTTTCCCGATGGTTTTCCGTCAAGGATTTCCAGATGTCCGGAAATTTCCCCGAGGCTGCCGGATTCAAGATGGAGATTCCGGGCTGTCAGGTTTTTGCCGGAAATTGCGAGGTCTCCGCCCGCGCTGGCCCTGCCTATGTCCACTTCCTTGCCTTTAAGCCAGAGGCCCCCCTTGGGGAGGACCAGGGAAAAGCCCCTTAGTGACGTAGAAAGAAGGGTTCCCGAAACCGGGATGGAGAGCGCGAGCCCCCTTGCCTTAACCTGCCCCCTGTCCACATCGGCGGTGGCCGTTACAAGGCCGGAAACCAGGGCCTTGGCGGAGGCCGGGCCCTTTATGTCCATCCTGGCCCGTCCCCTGGCCGACAGGCCGGGGAGCGCGGCGGAAAAATCCGTGGCGGAAAGGGCGAGGGCGAGCCTTTCGCGGCCCGCCGCGCCGGAAAAGGCCAGGGACGCAGCAGCCTTAAGGGCTTGATTGGCGGGTTTCGCGGGCTCCGCCCGGTCAAGGGCGGCGGAAAGGTTCCCGGAGACCGCCCAGGGGCCTTTGAAGGGGCCGGAAGCCAAGGCCCTGCCTGAAATTTTTCCCGAAAAATCTTTCATGACTCCCGTCAGCTCCGAAAGGACGATTCCGGCGGAAAAATTCCGCCCCGTAACTGTCCCTATGACGGATGCGCGGGCCTTTCCGTCTACATTGGGGAAATTTTTTCCGGTTCCGGCCCCTGGTCCCGGTTTCACCGAGGCGTCAATGGCGGCCTTCACGCTGTAAGGGCCAGCCGCAGGCCCTGAAGCCGCAAGGGTTCCGGCCCCGGTGAGAAAAAGCCCCCTGTGGGCGGCTGAAAGACCGGAGAGGTCGGCGCTCAAGTCGAATTTTTGGGCCGTGGTGCGGACTTTCACGCTTGCCCTGGCCGAAACCGGGGGGAGGTCGTCCGGCCCTCCCCGGCCCTTGGCCGGTGCAAGCGAAAGGGCGAGGTCGCCGTTGACGGAAAGGGGCTTTTTGCCGGATCGCGCCGCAGTCAGCCTTCCCGAAAGGCTTGCCGAAAGTCCGCGAAAAACGGCGTCTGCGGCATCGATGTCGGCCCCGGCCTCCAGTATTCCGCCCCCGGCCCTGCCGTCGGCGGAAAATCTCATCATGCCGGACGCGCCCGCCGGTCCGCTTGAAGTGCGCACGGCCAGAGCCCGGACAGCCCCGCCGGATTTCCATTCAAAGGGGCCTCCATACGGCCCTTTGGCCGAGGCGGACAGGCCGACGGTCTCCATGGCGCTCCCCTTGTGGAGAATCCGCGCAGATGCGGGCGAGACGCTTATCTCAAATCCTTCGCGCCCGGCCTTTCCGGCAAGGGTGAGGGAAGCGGCCCCGGAAACCGGGGCGGGCTTCGGGGCCTTGGGGTCCGGGGCAAAGGCGGCCTTCAGGTTTCCCTTAAACGAGAAGGGGCCTTTCAGGGGGCCAACCGCCGCGACCCTTGCGGAAAGGCCGGAAACGTCGAAACCCGTCATCCTGCCCGAAACCCGCATGGGATCGAGCGAAACCGCAGCCTTTCCCTTTTCCAGAGTGGCCGTGACCGAAAAGGAGCCCCTGGGCTCGAAGGGCCGGGCGGAAGCCGGGATCAGGGGGCCGAGGCCCGCAACAAGGTGCGCAAGGTCCGATACCGTGATCTTTGCTTTTGCCGAAAGGTCGGAGGTTTTCGAGCCTTTCGCCTCGCCTTCCAGGCTTGCAAGGCTCCCCAGCGCGAGGCTTTTTACCGCCACCGACGGAGCGCTTCTGAAAGGATAGACCCCCTTTGCGGCAAGCCTTATGGGTAGCCCCTTCCAGCCCGCCTTCTCCGAGACGCTGATGTCCGCCGACGGAACCTTTGCCGCAAGGGATGAAACCGTCAATCCGTCCCTGTCCAGGGAAAAATCCGCCAGGGCCGTCACCTTTCCCGAAAATCGCGGGTGGGAGACGGCCATTTCGGGGGCTTCCATCTTCCCGGAGAGCAAGGGCGTCCTGTTGAGAGTACCGGAAATTCTGACCGGGCCGGACGCTTTTTCCGTGGGGCTGGCTCCCTGCCAGGAGCAGAGGGCGCTTGCCGAAAGGGTGCGGGTGTCGTTCGCGCCTGGGGCGATTGTTGCGGAAAGCTCCTTCACGGCGGCCCTTCCCTTGCCGACTGGAAGGCTTATGTCGCAGTCACTGATTCTTGCTTCCGAAATATCGAAGATTTTTTGAAGCCCTGAAATATCGGGGGGCGCGGGGCGCTTTTCCTCTTTTTTGGGCGACGGCCTTATTTCGGCCCTAAGCCCGCGCACTTCCACCAGCCTTATGAGGGGCTCGCCCCGCCTTTTGGCTGAAAAATCCGGGTAAACCGCGCCGTGGTCGAGTTTGGCGGTGATGGTGGGGAGGATTATTTCGAGGTTTTCCACCCGCGCCAGCATGGGCCAGATGGATAGCTCGACGTCGCCCGCAGTGGCGGTTCCGCCCGCCGCCGCCACGGCCTTTTGGGCCAGGGGCCACAGGATTTGGGGGCGGTAAAGGATGATCCCAATGGCTATGGCCAGAAAAACACCGGCAATTCCTGCGGCGAAAACGCCCCACAGGGCGGCGCGCCTCACGATCCGCCTGGTTTTTCCGGGCTTGTCCGGCTCCATGGAAAATCTTTCCCGCTCATTCAGGATAGTGGCTCTATATTATTTTCAGCTTAGTCGCTGTACATTTATAGAAAAGCCGAAGCGGTCAAGGCTCGTCGCCCCGGCGAAAGCCGGGGTCCAGAAAAAGACTGCAAAGAGCAAAAACTGGATTCCGGCCTACGCCGGAATGACGGAGTGCGGGGCTTTTCCGGTTCCGATTAGCCTGTATTAAAAAGCTGAGAATAGTTCATAGCCACATTCAGGATTCAGACGATGTCCGTGTCCCCGAAGCTTACCCGCCAGCCGTCCGCGCTTGTGAGGGATTCAGGCTCATCCGGGGAGAATCTTCCGGCAAGCTCGAAGGTCTTGGGCGAGATTTTTTTCGGGGCCGGAAAAAAGCCCAGGCGTCTGGCCCTTCGGTAGTCAGCGGGCGCGAAAAGGGCCGTTATGGCCGTGGCGTGAGCCTTGGCCGCCATTTTGCGCAAAAGCCCAAGAAGGCCGGGGGTGAGAATGTTCAAGGGGAAGGCGTCCACAATGGCCAGAATGGGTATTCCCTTTATCCTTATGGGCCTCAAGACCAGAAACCCCCTGGTTTCGCCCTGTTCCGCAATCGAAAAGGCACTGTAGCCGAAATCGGGAAAGGACGGGTAGCGCCAGGAAAGGTAGCGGCTGTCCCGAACCAGGGCCACGCCCTTTTCCGGGCGGTGCCTGGCCCAGAGATCGTCGAAACAGGGGCCGAAGGAGCTTTGGGGGAAAAGGGCCAGGTCCCTGCCGTTCTCGCGGAACCCGGCTCCGGGCGGGAAAAGGGCTCCTGCGGGATTCGCGGGGGTCACCCAGGGAGGAAGCGAGGCTATGTGCTTCCACCCAAGGTTTTTCACGAAGCCCGGCATGGAGGCCCGGTTGGGGAAGCCGAAGACCCCCCTGATCCCGGCCTGTTCCTCCATGTCCCGGTAAACCGCCCCGGCCAGGAGCGAAAAAAGGCCCCGGCGCTGGAAGGCCGGGTGGGTCATGGTGTCGCAGGAAAAGGCAAGGGTGCGCTCCGTCCCGTCCACGGAGACGCGCATTGGGATCACGGCGTACTGGGCCACGACGCGCCCCCGGCACTCGGCAAGCCTTATGAAGGGCGCTCCGGCCGGGTTGTCCTTGAACTGCCAGCGCCAGGTGGACATCAGAAGACGCACCGGGTCGAGGTTTCCGAAGGCCGCCCTGCGAAGGGCCAGGATTCCGTGTTCATCGCCTTCGTGGTATGGCCGGTTGCACCAGGAATTCGTCATGGCGCGCTCCTCAGAGCTTTTTTATGGTCGGAAAGCCAGGTTAACGCGTAACTGGGCCGCAGGTAAAAGCGCCTGTAGGCCCGGTGGAGCATTTTTTTAAGGGGCGCAAGCTCGTGGCTTGTATGATTATACGACGGATAAAGGCCCGGTGGGAAGTCCTCGGGGCCGACCCCCAGTTTTTCCGCAAGTTCGGTTCCGGGAAAGGGCACTATGAGGTGAAAGCTGGCGTAGGTGGGGTTCATGGCGATGGCCAGATCAATGGTCTCCTCCATCTGGGCCAGGGTTTCCCCCGGAAAGCCGAAGTTCATGAAAACCGCCGTGCGGATTCCGTTTTTCCGGCACAGGGCCACGGCGGAAAGGGCCTTTTGGACGGTGATGCCCTTTCTGGTGGCGGCCAGAATCTCCGGGTTTCCGGCCTCGACGCCAAAATGAATAAGGCTGCAACCGGCCTTTTTCATGAGAGCCGCAAGCTCGTCGTCGATGTCGTTCACCCTGGTCTGGCAGCACCAGTTGATTTTAAGGCCCCGCTCCAGGATTCCCCGGCAGATTTCCTCGGTGCGCTCCCGGTTGAGGCAGAACTCCAGGTCCATGAAATAAAAATTCTTCACGCGGTGCATTTTTGCGCAAAATTCGATCTCGTCCAGGAACCGTGCGGCACTTTTCACCCGCACCTTGCGCCCGTACATGCCCAGATAGCAGAAGGTGCACCGCCCGGGGCAGCCCCGCGATGATTCCAGTATGGTGAAGGGTTTCCCCATGACGGGAAAATAATGGTAGCGTTCCATGGGAAGAAGATGAAAGGCGGGCGTGGCCAGCCCGTCCAGGTCGGCCATGTAGGGACGGACGGGAGGCCTGTGGAATTTTCCGTTTTCGAGAAAGGCGGTCCCGGCGATTTCCCGGAGCCTGTCAAATCCTTCGGAAAGAGCGTCTTTCCTGCATATTTCCACTATGGTTTCTTCGGGCTCGCCCAGGATCGCCGCTCTCGCCCCGGTTTCGCGCAGGAGGGTTTCGGGCCGCTCGGTGACGTGGCCGCCCAGGATGAAGAGCTTTTCCGGCGGAATGACACGGGCGGTTTCAAGGAAAAAATCTATGGATATGCTGGGGCACTGCCAGCGGTCGTAGGGGGTGGAGGTCAAAAAAACCAGACCCGCGCCTTCGGCCCTTTTCCGTATCTCATCGAGGGGCAGTCCTTCGGCGTTGTTGTCCAGCACCCGGACCGGAAAGCCCTCCCGGAGAAGCATTCCCGCAGCCGTGGCAAGGCAGAGCGGCGGCCACACCCTTCGGAACTGGCGCTGCTTCTGGCGCGCCATGCCAGTCCAATGGGGGTTTATCAGGAGTATTGACGGCTTTTCCGAAGGATTCATGGGATTTTCCCGCAAGCCTGGATAATGGCGAAACCCTTGCATGGGCCGCACTTGACAGAGCCCTTATGATTAATTACTGTCAACGGGTGTTTTCGTAAAGGAAATTCATTAAGGACGCCCTTTACGAGTTTTATTGGCCGCCGTTAATAAGAGCGCCGGACAGCAATCAACACCCAAAGACCCAAGGAGAAGCGCCATGAAAACAGCGGCGGACGTAGCAATCATGCTTTCCGACATTTACGAGACCGCGTTCGGCGGCAAGGAGCGGGGCCGGTTCCGCATTTCACGCAACAATCTCAAAATCCTCGCCGACCGCAAGGTGATAAAGCAGTCCTTCGTGGACGAGCTGAAAGAGGAAGCCTGGGAGTACGAGCTCGTTGTGGTGGATCTTGAGGACGGCTTCGTGGTCATAGACGTCAATCTTCTGGATTCCTACCGTTTCGCGCCCAAGAACGTCGTGAAGGAAATCGTCGAGGAGTTCGACGAGGAATACGGCGACGAGGAGGAGTACGAGGAAGACGAAGACGATGAAGATGACGACTACGATGACGACGATGACGAGGAAGATGACGACGAAGAGGGCGATGACGAGGAAGACGAGGATGAAGACGAAGGGGACGACGACGAACCCGCCAAGCAGTGATTTTTCCTGACAAGCCGGTCAGTTATGGCCTTAAAAGCCCGGACGCCGTTTTTGCCCGCATGGGGCGGTCACGGCCTCCGGGCTTCCTGTTTTTCAGGCTTCCTGATCCGCCGGTATGCTTTCAGTGAAGGGGTCGAGAGCCTTTTGCCTGACATAGGCCAGGGCGAAGAATTCCGGGCAGAAGCCAAGGTAAAGCGATGGCCGGGCCAGGGCCGCGTACCATGTTCCGCAGTTGAAGCACTCCGCAAGCATCCCGGAAAGAGGCCCGTAGAGCCGCTCGCTGTCCGTTCCCTCCACCCCCATGATTACGGGTTCGTCCCCCACCGCCGATTGCACGTGCTTCACCAGGTCCAGCACCATCCGGCCCTTTTTTGCCTGGATATCCTTGAAAGGCCCCAAGACCCCGTTTTTGTCGAAGGCGAAAAACGCGGCCTTGGACGTAAGGGCCCCAAGGCCGCGCGGGCGGTAAGCCTCGGCCAGGAGTTTCGTGCTCTTCACCCCCATTACGTAGCCCACCTCCTTCTTTAGCGTAACGGCAAGGGCGATGAGGCGGTAAAGGGGAAGGCCGGTTTTGGCGGCGCGGGCCAGGGCGGTCACCGTGAGAGTCAGGCCCATGCCCCAGGTTCCCGAATCCAGGATCACGGCCTTTGCCCCGTGGGAGGCCCGGAAATCCCCGTGAACCGCAAGGGCCGTCCCGTGGATGGGGGAAAGGGCCGGGCTCGAGTGGATGAAAAGTATCTTCCGGTTTTCCTTCACAAGGCGCATGTATACAAGGGCGTAATCGTGGTAGGCCGGGCTTTCCCAGGTCATGGAGTGGTAGAGTTCCCGGCGCTTGTAGAAGTTTTCCATGGTCGCGTCCGCCCCTTCCAAGAAGCGCCGGGCGTTTAAGGTCAGGGTGAATGGAATCACCTCTATGCCCAGTGTTTCCGCCACTTCGGTTGGAATGTTGGCCCCGCTGTCGGTGACGATTTTCACGGTTTCCATGAGCGATTCCTAATCCGGCGCGCGGGTGATTGTTTCGCCCGTGGTGATGTCCACCAGCCGATTCACGTGTGTCACCGAGATTTCCCCGTCCCTGCCCGTCCCGGTCATGGCGGCCCCAAGAAGGGTCTCCACCGCGTCCTCCACATCTTCGTCAGCAACGAAAAAGCGCACCAGGAGCATCCTCACCGAATCGTGGCTCACCCCAGCGCCCCTGTAGGTGGCCGAGGCGTCCCCACGGTTTTCCTTGTAGTCGGTGGCTTCAAGTATGGTGAGGGCGCGGATGCCTGATTTTCCCAGGTGGTCCTTTACATCCTCCAGTTTCTGCGGCCTGATTACGGCCTCTATCTTGATCATGGTCTTTCTCCTTTTCCGGGTCGGTCCCGGCTCATTAAAAAGCAAGTAGCGTGCCGCATCGTGTCATAAAACTCATCATACCGGATTTATTGATTTTTTATGGCTGATTCGGACGCGGGTGGTCGTAAGTCATCCAACAAAAATGTAGCAAATAAATTTAAAATACCAAATTTGTAATTTTATCCGAAGAAAGTTTTTTCGGAAGCGCGGGCCTCCCGCCCGCCACCCACGTTTCCAACGTCCTTCACGTAAAACTTACATATGCGCTTGCCCCGCAGAAGGCCGATTTCCTGTTGCGTCATTTTTTTTCCGATAGTATGAAATAAAACTTTATGGCGAGACCACGGAAACCCTCAGGCGGCAGGCGCAGGTTATGGGCGAGAAATTGAACGACAATATGGCGACCCTGGAGGAAATGCGCAGGGACGCCCACGTTGGAGGCGGGGCGGCCCTTGTGGAAGCCCAGCACGGGAAGGGGAAGCTTTCGGCCAGGGAGCGGATAAGGCTTTTGCTGGACGAGGGCTCCTTCGAGGAAATCGACATGCTCAAAAAGGGGCGCGGCGAAAGCGCCCTTGGGAAGGACAAGTCCTATCCGGGCGACGGCGTGGTGACGGGCCACGGCACCGTTGACGGCCGCGAGGTCTTCATCTTCAGCCAGGACTTCACCGTAATAGGCGGCTCCCTTGGCGAGGCCCATTCCCAGAAGATAGCCAAGGTCATGGACCTTGCGGTCCGGGTGGGTGCCCCCATAATCGGCATGAACGATTCGGGCGGGGCGCGCATCCAGGAGGGCGTGGACGCCCTTGCGGCCTACGGCGAAATCTTCCACAGGAACGTGGAGGCAAGCGGCGTGGTGCCCCAGATAAGCTGCATAATGGGGCCCTGCGCGGGCGGAGCGGTCTACAGCCCATCCATGACGGACTTCACCTTCATGGTGGAAAACACATCCTACATGTTCGTCACCGGCCCCAACGTGGTGAAAACCATCATCCACAAGGACATAACGAGCGAGGAGCTTGGCGGCGCGACGGTCCACGGGCAGGAATCGGGCGTGGCCCATTTCGTTGTGGGAAACGACATCCTCTGCTTGAGGGGCGTGAGAAGGCTCATCAACTACCTTCCCTCCAACAACCGCCAGAAGGCCCCCATCCTGGACCTCCAGGATCCGCCCGACCGCTACGACCCGGCCCTGGATTACCTCGTCCCGGCCAACCCGAACCAGACCTACGACATGAACGTCCTTATTACCAGCATTCTGGACGCCGCCGAGTTTCTGGAGGTCCACGCGGGTTTCGCCCGGAACATCATCTGCGGCTTCGGAAGGCTTGGCGGCCAGACCATTGGCCTTGTGGCCAACCAGCCTGCGGTTCTTGCCGGGGTTCTGGACAGCGACGCATCTTGTAAGGCGGCCCGTTTCGTGCGCTTCTGCGACGCCTTCAACATACCGCTCATCTGCCTCGTGGACGTTCCGGGCTTCATGCCGGGGCCGGAGCAGGAGCACGGCGGCATAATCCGCCACGGGGCCAAGCTCCTCTACGCCTTTATCGAGGCCACGGTGCCCCGCATAACGGTCATCGTGCGCAAGGCTTACGGCGGGGCCTACATCGTGATGAACTCCAAGCACATCCACGGCGACATCAACTACGCCTGGCCCTCCGCCGAGATAGCGGTCATGGGTTCAAGGGGCGCGGCGGAGGTCATCCACCGGAAGGAAATCGAAAAAAGCGTTCAGCCGGACGAGGTTCTGGCCTTCCGCATGGAGGAATACCGCAAGACCTTCATGAACCCCTTCCTGGCCGCGCGCCGGGGCTACATTGACGACGTGATCTTTCCCCGTGACACGCGCCACAGGCTCATCCGCTCCCTTCAGTTCCTGGAGGGGAAGAAGGTGGACAGGGCTTCCCGCAAGCACGGCAACATACCCCTGTGAGGTGAGCGGTGTTTTCCAAGATACTGATCGCAAATCGCGGCGAAATAGCCGTTCGCATCATCAAGACCTGCCGGAGGCTGGGCATAGGCGCGGTTGCAGTCTATTCCGAGGCCGACAGCCGGAGCCTCCACGTGGAGGAGGCCGACGAGACGGTCTTCATCGGGAAGGCCCAGGCCTCCCAGTCCTACCTCGACATGGAAAAGATCATAAACGCCGCCATCCTCACCCATTGCGAGGCGGTGCATCCGGGTTACGGCTTTTTATCGGAAAACCCGGCCTTCTGCCGCAAGGTGGTGGAGGCGGGGCTGACCTTCATAGGCCCCTCTGCGGAAGCAATAGCGGTCATGGGCGACAAGATCGCCGCCAAGAGGCTGGCCGTGGCCGCCGGGATGCCCGTGATAAGGGGTTGCGACGAGGCCCTGTGCGACCTTGACAAGGCCCTTTCCGAGGCGGAGGCCATCGGCTACCCGGTCATCATAAAGCCTGCTGCGGGCGGCGGCGGCAAGGGCATGAGGGTGGTTTTCGCGCCGGACGAAATGGCCTCCTGCCTGTCCTCATCCCAGGCCGAAGCCCGTAAGGCCTTCGGCGACGACCGTGTCTTTCTGGAGCATTTCGTCACAAGGCCCCGGCACATAGAGGTCCAGGTCCTGGCCGACTGCATGGGAAACACCGTCTACATGCCGGAAAGGGAATGCTCGGTCCAGCGCAGGCACCAGAAGATCATAGAGGAATCCCCCTCCTTCGCCGTGGACTCCACCCTGCGGGCGCAGATGGGCGAATGCGCGGTGGCCCTGGCCAAAGAGGCCCGCTACGAAAACGCCGGGACGGTGGAGTATATCCTCGATTCTTCGGGCAAATTCTTTTTTCTGGAAATGAACACCAGGCTTCAGGTGGAGCATCCCGTAACCGAGATGGTGACCGGCCTTGATCTCGTTGAGCAGCAGATAAGGATAGCGGCGGGCCAGCGCCTCACCCTGAAACAGCAGGACATCCCCTGCCGGGGCTGGTCCATCGAGGCCCGCATATGCTCGGAAGACCCGGAAAGGCACTTCATGCCCTCAAGCGGCATGATAACCCGCTACGCGGAGCCATGGGGCAGGGACGTCCGGGTGGATACCGGGGTCAGGGCCGGAAGCCGGGTGGGGGTTTTCTACGATTCCATGCTGGCCAAGGTCATCTGTAGAGGCAATACGCGCAAGGACGCCCTGAAAAACCTCACCAACGCCTTAAACGGCTACCACATAGAAGGCTTCGCCACCAACGCGGCCTATGTCAACGCCATCATAAACCACCCTGTCTTTATGAAGGGCGATCTCACCACGAGCTTCATCTCCGAATGTATGGAAGACCCTTCCTGCCGCCCCGCCGTGGAGCAGGAAATTCTGAACTACATGGCCCTGGCCTCGGTGATCACCTTCCACAACAGGCAGGCCATGGTGCGCATGTCCCTAAAGCCCATGCAGACCCACGTGGGCGCGGTGCACAAGACGGAAAAGCAGGTTCTCTACATGGTGCGCGACTCGGAGGGCGCGTCATACACCGTGAAGCTCTCGCCGGAAACCGTGGCCCTCAGAACCTGGACCGTGGGCGTGAACGACCGCCAGTACAAGGTGGTGACCCCTGAGTTCGAGTTTTTCCGGAGGAGGCTCCGGCTCACCATAGACACCGAGGTGAGGCGTTTCCTTATCCGGGCCGTGGACAACTTCTACTGGATATCCTATTCGGGAGTCTCCCGCGATTTCGAGATTTACAGCCCCCGCGAGTGGGAGCTTCTGCACTACATGCCGGAGCCTTCCGCCGAAAAGGACGCGAACGTCCTTTCAAGCCCCATGCCGGGGCTCATCGTGGACGTATTGGTGAAGCCCGGCGACCGGGTGTTCCGGGGCCAGGACCTCGTTGTGATGGAATCCATGAAAATGGAGTCCGGCGTGCCCTCCCCCCGCGACGCAGAGGTTGAATCCGTCATGGTGAAGCCCGGCCAGGCGGTGGAGACCGGCGACGTATTGGTGAGGTTCGCGTAAAATTTGCTTCCGGGCCGGGAAGGGGGAGGCCATGAGGTATCCCCCTGTCAGGGAGCCTGAGCGCCTTCCCCCTTTCCCCCAAGCCCCTTCAGGAAATTCAGGGTTTTTACTATGCAGCCGTAATACCGCCACTGCCTTGCGGGCCAATCGTCATGAGCCTGGCCCTTCAATATTCCTTCAAGTTCCCCTAAACGGGCCATGACACCCTCTTTCGAGACCCTTGGCGGAGGCGGGTCCATGATCCACCACATTCCTTTGACTCGCCTCAAGGTGAGGGTGACAATATCCCTTTCCAGGAAATCTTTTTCAAGCGTCCGGCACCTGGACTCGTCCGTTACGGAAGGCCCAAGCCTTGCAAGCCTTTTGTAGACCACGGTTGCGGTCCCCTTGCTCCCGCTTATGCTTATGTCGGCAATGCGGTATGACTCCACAATGGTTACGGGATCGGATTCCCATGAATAATTGAAACCGATGTCATACGGATCGTTAGCAATCTCCCTCTTTGCGGCCTTGGGTGTGTATTTTACGATATTTATCCTGTAAGAGCCCACGCCCGTAAACTGCATCTCGCAAAAATCCGTCACAAGTTCATTGGGATCGGCCCTGCCCTTGTCCCCAACCCAGGAATCGCCATTGATCACGGTTGCCGGTTCCGGCCCGGCAGGGCTTTTGTCCTCTGGATGGAGCGGTACGACGGGATAGGCAAAAAATATGATGAATGCAAAAACGACACACACCTGTAATGCCATATGCCCAAGATTGTTTTTCATGAGGCCTCCCTGCCGGCAATTTTTCGTTTCAGTATTTTACGGCGAAACCGGAACCTGGTACCGCAGCCATGTCACAGGCCCCTTTGATTTCACCCATGAACGTATGCTCTCTGGACCATACTTGGTTTTGGGATTATGGGCCGTCCACGCTCTTTCATATTCCGCAACATGACCTTTTCCCTTATTGACTCTTTCAACACCAAGAGCAGGATCATATATCAAAACATGCCCCGGCCACTGGCCGATGTCGCCGGCCTGGGGCTTCTCGCCGGGTTTGAGTTTCCTTAGATATTTGCTCTTGGGAAAATCGTAAGAGCTCAGACGCTCAAGCGGAAAACCCGCATCGCCGTAAATGGCCCAGGTGGAGCCTGAGCAGTCCGCGCCCTTTTTGCATTTCGCGCCGGGTGAGACATATGGGGTGCCTACCCAGTTTGCCGCTTCGGCTGTGATTTTTTTTCCCTCAACGGGCGTGATGTCCCTAAAGACCGTTCGCCCCTTGACCGTCGGCTGCGCCGCAACCGCCTTTGGCTTTACGTGGGCGGCAGGGGCTTTTGGGGCCTGCACTCCGGCCCCGGGAGCCGTCGCGCCCTTGGCCACGGCCGGTTTGGAGGTCGGCTCGGCCATTTTTGGCAAAACGGCCTTCTGGGGCGGGCTGCCCGGCCCTGCCACAACCGAAGGCGGCTTTACGGCAGGCTGCGCCGAAGGCTTGACAGACGCTCGATCAGGCCATGCCAAAGGCATTGCGTCCTTGTAGGCCAAGGGAAGAGCTTCGTTGTTTCCTTCAAACAGGGCCGGGTTGTCGCGCCCCATCTTTCCGATTCAGTAACCAGTATACAATGGTTCGCGGCTTTGTGAAACCCTTTCCACTATGCCCGGAACGATTTTTTCCATCTGCGGGAGGTTTTTTTCGATGACCGTAAAGGCGTCATCCCCCACCATGTGCGCGAGCCTGTTGACGGTGCGCCTGCCTGCGGGAACCGGGGGCTCCGCTCTTTCACCTCGCAGGATTTTGTCCCGGAACGAACTGAATTCGGGAGGGGAAAGGTTGGAAACGCGGTTGCCCATCTCGGCCCGGTTCATTATTTTATCGGCGGTTTTTATGAGTTCGTCGAGGAAATTTTCCTTGGGGCCGTGGTTTTTGACATCTTTGGGTTTCATTAACGCCTCCGAATTTTTGCCGTCCTGGTTTTCCCGAAAGGAGCGAAAGGCTCGGACGCTCCCTGATTCCTCCCCATATTTTTTTGCGGGCCTTTATCTTTATGACCGGCCTTGAGTCCCTTTTTGGAAATTTGAAGCCGGGAATTTTCCGCAGACCCCCAAAGCGGCGCAGCCAGGGTGATTCGTTTCATACCCCGGCGGAACGGGCGGCGGCTTTTTCGACTCTTCTGTGACGGGAATTACACTCGGATTGAAATTCCGTTCATTGACGAATGGATGTTCCGGTCTTATTTTTATAAATGTGGCAAACAGAAAATCAAAAATTCAAGGAGGTCTGAAATGTCCAAAAGAATGATTCGCGGAATCGTTGCCCTTGTGGTCCTCGCCTTTCTCGCCGTCGGTTGCGCAAGCGGGGGCAAGTACGAAAAAACAGGCAAGGGCGCGGCTGTCGGAGCCGGAACCGGAGCGGTTCTCGGGGCCATCATCGGCTCCACCCAGGGGGAAATGGGCAAGGGCGCAGTGATCGGGGCGGCGGCAGGGGCGGCGGTGGGAACGGCCGTGGGGTACAACATGGACAAACAGGCCAAGGAGCTGGCCCAGATACCCAACACCCAGGTAGAGCAGACCGCGCCTGACAGGATTGTCGTGACCATGAAGGATTCCATCCTGTTCGCAACGAACTCCTCCACCCTGGTCCCTGCTTCACAGGCCACCTTGAAGCAGATCGCCGAAGTAATGGTGAAGTACCCGGACACCAGCATGATCGTGAAGGGCCACACCGACTCGGTGGGCTCCGACGACTACAACCTGAAGCTCTCCGAGTCGAGGGCGGGCGTGGTGAAGAACTTCCTCATCGGCGAGGGCGTGGTGGCGGGCCGCATCACCTCCATAGGCTACGGCGAGAGCGTGCCGGTTGCCGACAACAACACCGAGGCCGGGCGGGCGTCCAACCGCAGGGTGGAGATAGAGGTGAAGCCCTCTCCCGCCCAGGGCTGATCACCGTTTTGACGTGAAACAACGAAGGCCCGCCGACCGGTTTCATGCCGGAAGGCGGGCTTTTTTTGTTGCGCGCCCCAACCATTCTCCGTGATATGTCAGTCTTTGGGCTTGTATTCACGCCCGATCACCGGGTATTATTCATCTTTCAGAATTTATGCAGGCTGTCGGGGGCTGTTTTTTTGGGCGGGTTGATGGGTTCATTGAACTATTGAAAGACATCGCCGTGAAAATATCCGAAAAAGCGGGCACTGCCGCCCATTACGTGGAAAAGTACCTGTTTTCCCTATATTTTGCCATAATGGCGGCCAGGGGCCTTTACACGATCTATAAAAACGGGTGGTGGCATTCGGTGATCGGTTGGTGGGGAAGGGACTGGACAAGGGTATGGGTGGCCGGTTACAGCCTGTCCTCAGAGATGCTCCTGGTGATTTTCAACATTATGGTGGGGGTTTTCCTGATAAGGGCCGGAAAGCCCCAAAGGGGCCCGGAGAACCTGAAGGAGCTCATCATCCCCTTTGCCGCGACTTTTTTTTACGTGGCCTACAGCGGGCTTCCGGCCATTTTCCCGGCCTTCGCCCTCAATAACCCCATTCCGGCCTCGGCCCGCTGGCAGGTGATGATTTTGGCCTGCGTCCTGGTACTTTGCGGGCTTTTCCTCAATATTTTCAGCCTTTATCACTTGCGCAAAAGTTTCGCCGTTTTCGTGCAGGTGAAGGAAATCGTGTTTTCCGGGCCTTACGCGTACATACGGCACCCCATGTACACCAGCCACCTCTTAATGGCGGCGGGGCTGGTGCTCTCCCGCTTCTCCCCGGCGCTTTTCGCCGTGTTCCTCATCCACGCAGGTCTTCTGGCTTACCGCGCCCGGCTGGAGGAGGCCGCCCTGGCGGCCCATGACCCGAAATACGCCGAGCATATTAAGCGCACGGGCTTCCTCATTCCAATGTAGCCGCCCGTCTAAAAACGCGAATCGCTGTGTCAGGCTTCAAAGCCAATTCCGTCACGTACATTTAGTACGCGTGACTCTTGGCTTTTCGCCAACCTTAGCGCTTCATCGCCCAAGTTCAAATTGATATCCAGGCTTCCCATCCAAAGGAAGAAGGTCACCCCCCCAACAGGGCCGAAAGCTCGCGGTCCTTTTCATTCCACAGGTCGTTCAGCCACACCTGGAAGCTCTCCCGGAAGGCTTCGTCGTTGAAATAATCCCCCGTCATCCGCCCGTTCACCGGGATTGTGGAAACCTTCACCCGTATCAGGTCAACCCTGCCGCACATGAAATCCCAGAAGCTCTTTTTGCCGTGCGGGTAAGCTATGGTGACGTTGACCAGGGCGTCCAGGTGCTCGCCCATTGCGCCCAGCACGAAGGCCACCCCGCCCGCCTTGGGCCGCAGAAGGCCCGCGTGGGGGGATTCCTGCCTCCTGTGCTTTTCCGGGGTGAAGCGGGTGCCTTCCACGAAATTCATGATGGAAACGGGGATTTTTTTGAACTTCATGCAGGCCTTGCGGGTGGTTTCCAGGTCTTTCCCTGCAAGGTGCGGATTTTTCTTCAAAAAAGAGGCCGAATAGCGCTTCATGAAGGGAAAATCCAGGGCCCACCACGCAAAACCCAGAAGCGGGACCCAGATCAGCTCCTTTTTGAGGAAAAACTTCAGGAAGGGAATCTTTTTGTAGAAGATGGTCTGCAGGACCAGGATGTCCGTCCATGACTGGTGGTTCGAGACCACCAGGTACCAGCGGTTGTTTTCAAGGCCGGAAAGGCCCTCCACGTCCCAGGTCACGCGGTTCACGAGGCGCGTGGACAGGGCGTTTATGCCCACCCATCTTTCCGCCAGCCATTTCAGGACCACCGTGCAAAGGTCCCGCCACCCGGTGACCGGAATTATCATCTTCAAAAACGAGACGATGAGTATGGCCAGAAAACACCACAGGGTGTTGAAAAAATAGAGCAGCACCAGGATGCAGCCCCTAAGGGTTGCTGGAAGAAATTGAAGCATGTGGAAAGACCCTTTCCGATGGTGTCACCATAAAAGACGGTCGCAGGCTGGCTGCAGTGGACGCCCTGCGCCGGGTTTCGCGTTCTCGCGCTTGGTTAAAGGGCCTGATTACCAGAATTAGCCGTGTTGGGGAGCGGGGAAAGGGGCTTTTACAATTGTTTTACAGGCGAACGCTTGAAACGGAACAGGGGCTTTCCGGGGACCTTCACCATATTCTTTTTACGCCGTAACTATCGAACATGTTGTCCTTGCCCACTATGGCGATGTCGTCCGCCAGCGCCTGGGCAATAATCAGGCGATCAAACGGGTCGCGGTGATAAAATGGCAGGATTGCCACTCGTGCACAGTGGGCCATTGAAATCGGCAACAGTGAAAAATCGTTGGCGGTCAACTGTTCTTCCCAGAAATCCTTAAAAGGGACCGGCAGGGCGTATTTTCCCAAGCTAATCTTGATGGCCGTTTCCCAAAAGCTTGCGGGACTTATAAACACAGGCCCGTCCGTGGAGATGACAGTTTCTTTTGCATTGGCGCTCAATCTGGGATCATCGAGAATAAACCACAGGAGAGTATGCGTATCAAGCAACAGATTCATTACATGTAATCCTTGAAATCGTCCAGGTGTCCGGCATCTTCCGAGACCACCCGGAGAATCCCCTTGGCGCTGCCCGGACTACGTTTTTCCCTGGCCGGGTCGGCCTCTTTCGGCAAATAGACAAGCAGCCGGGCGTGCTTGCCAAAGGCGTGATGAAATTCCTCCGGGAGGCAAATGACGCCGTTTTGGCCTATGTGTGTTTCAATTTCTATGGGCTGCATGGATGCCTCCTGGCTTGGCGAGGAATAATTTCCT
The DNA here is from genome assembly GCA_016235345.1 of Deltaproteobacteria bacterium. Lineage (NCBI taxonomy): Bacteria > Pseudomonadati > Myxococcota > Myxococcia > Deltaproteobacteria bacterium. Next base: position 357,148 of record JACRLG010000028.1, read on the forward strand.
TCGGCTTTCCTCATAATCAGTATTTATCACGTCCCGATGTATTCTTCAATCGTAAAGCCCCTGCCGGAAAGCATTGGAAATTGGGGCGGCGCGGATCGGAGCCGGAATCAATCCTCCTTCTTAACCCTTATGGTGACCATCACAACCGGGGCCTTGCCGCCGGAAAAGCGAAGGTCCGCCGGAACCTGCAAGGCCGGTTCGAGAACGGTGGTCGTGCTGATGCGGGAAAGATCGATGGGCGCGGTGGCGATCTTGGACCGCTTTTTCCCCTTTTTGGGGGCCAGCACCGTGACCTCGGCGGGCATGGCCCTGGCCGATACCAGCCGGTAGCCCCTGGGCAGCTTGCCGGTAAGGTCCACGTCCACCGGAACCTTGGTGGGCCGCAAGCGAAAGGCCGAAAGGGTGAGCGAGCCCGGCTTTATGTTTTCGATGGAAAGGCTCGTGGGTATTTTCATCAGGCTTTTTGACAGCACCAGCTTCTGCTCGCCCTCGCGTATGTCCGCCAAGTCCATGGAAATTTTGAGGTCCGAGGAATCAAGGAGCGCGAAGGCCTGGCGGGGCCCGGAAAGATAGACCTGGGCCTCGGTGGACGAGGAGGACTCGATCACCCAGTCGGAGGCCAGGTTCCTGTATTCGATGGGGAAAACGAATTCACGGCTGACCACGTCCCTCTGGAGCCCGAACACCAGCCACAGGACCATCGCAAGGGCAAGGGCTGCGGCCTTTTCCCGGAAACGCTCCTGGAACCAGCCGGTGAGCCTCTTGCGCTTTTTCCTGGGAACCAGGTCGGCGCAGTAGCTTTCCAGGATGTCGGCCAGTTGGTTTGGGTCATCCAATCGCTCAATGCTTCCGTCACGGGCGATGGATATGCACCCGCGCTCCTCGGAAACCACCACGCACAGGGCGTCGCAGACCTCCGAAAGGCCCAGGGCGGCGGTGTGCCTAAGGCCCATCAGGCCGAAGTCCCTGGCGCGGGAGGAAAGGGGGAGCTGGCAGGCGAAGCGGCTTATGCGGCCCCTGTCGATTATGACGGCCCCGTCGTGGCCCACCGAGTGCGGGTCGAAGATGCTTTCGAGTATCGCCTCGCTTACTTCCCCCGAAAGGGGTGCCCCGCCGGACAAATGCCTTCCTATGGGGTCCCGGCCCTGGATCACCAGAAGCGCACCGATGCGCCGCCCGGCGAGCCTTGCCGCAGTCTGGCAGATGGCCTGGATGGACGAGTCTGCGCCCTGGTTTTCCCTTATGTCGGAAAAGCCCTTCCAGGTGGCTATGCGCTCGAAGAAGCGGCGTATCTCCTCCTGGAAGATCACCACCATCGCCACCACCAGAACGGTGAAAAAACCCTGGAGCACCAGGGCCGTGAGGTACATCTGAAAGGACCGGCTTAAAAGATAGATGATCCCCATGAGCGCTATGCCCATGAGCACGAAGCGGCTGGTGGTGACTGAAAACCACATCCAGATGGCGTAGATGAGAACCGCGATGAACAGGATATCGAACAGGTCCGCCACCCTGAAACTCTGAAACACGCTTGCCACAAGCTCTAACATGTTTTTTTCCGCGTCTGCCGGTTAGCAGGCTGTCGAAAAACGCGATCCGCTGTGTTGTGCATCAAAGCCAATTCCGTCACGTACTTTTAGTACGCTTGACTCATTGGCTTTTCGCACGCCTTGCGGCTCATCGTTTTTCATCAGCCTGCATGACTGGTGTCTTTCAACAGGTTGTTAGGTTCGGGTCCGATAAGTCCCGGAAAAGACGATACCAGATTTTTCCCCGCGAAAAAAGCTCCGTCCGACAAATTTCGTCTTGATGAATGGCAGTGTCAATACTCGATCTTTGACATGGTGGTACCAAATATTATTTTTGTCGGGCCAAGTGGGTCATTTGGAACCAAAACGGGGCAAAGTGGGCGGCACTGGGCGCAAATGAACCACTTTGGGTAATAATGTGCCTGTTCGCACATGTGTAATCTTATCTGTTCGGCCTATAAATGCCAGACAAACTTATAAGCCCGGACGACGGGGGCGAATTTTGCGGTTAAAGTTGAGCCAGAAAATGATTCCGGTTCCTTTCCCAACCATTCGACCTCACTTTTTCCGGTATTTGAAGCAGGCAAGTCCGCCACGGGGCGGAACCGGAACAACCTCTTTGGGATGAACGGCGATGAAACGCGATGAAACAGAATCCTTTGAGCCGGTCATCCTGAAAAACGGGCTCTTGGTCCAGCGCCGGAAGGGGGCGGGAATGGTACAGGAATATGCTCTTTTGGCCGGGCTTTGCGGGATGGGCGTCATGGTGGGGGCCGGGGCCTCATTCACGGGCTTGGGCGGCGGCTTCCTGATGGTCCCGCTCCTTCTGGCCCTGGGCTACTCGCCCCAGGAGGCCGTGGGCACAAGTTTCGTGGCCATTCTGATGATAGCCTGCTCGGCCCTCATGGCCCATTCCAGGGGGGGCGAGGCCGGGATCGACTTCCGGGCGGGCATTCTCCTGGGCCTTGGCGGAATAATAGGCGCACAGTTCGGGGCGCGTTTTCTGGGCGAGGTTTCGGCCTTAAGCTTCAAGAAAATCTTCGCCTGCGTTCTTTTCGCCATTGCAATCTGGATGTTGGGAAAGAAATGACGCCCCTTTAGCCGGAATGGCGGCATGGAAAACCGCTCCGCTCAGGGACGGATCGGGCGTTTCGGCCTCAAAATTTTTACTTATGTAAAATTTTATCAACCTTTGGAGGATGGCCATGAAGAAAGTGCTCATGTCAAGCTCGATGGGACCCTACCAGACAGGTTGGGGCGAGGATATAAACGACCTGTTTGCGGCCCGTCTCACCCGCAACCAGGGGGCCTTCACCCTGAGGAGCTATTTTCCGTCCTTCGCCCTTTTCCTGATAGCGGAAAACATCGACGCCGACACCACAATCCTGGAATGGCCCACCGAAAAGGTTCTGCGCCGGGAGCTTAAGAAGGGATACGATTATTTCGCAATCCAGGTGAAATCCGTCTATCTGGTTCCCATCGCCAAGATGGTTAAAATCGCAAAGGAAGTCGCACCCAAGACCAAGATCGTGCTTGGCGGCTACGGCGTGAACCACGTTTTCAACGTCTACCCCCGGGATACCGGCGGGGCGTCGGCATATTTAAAGGAAAACGCAGATTTCGTGTGCTTCGAGGAGGGCGTGGGCTTTTTCCGCAAGCTTCTGGGCCAGGACGCCAACGCCCCCATAAGCCAGGTGCGCCAGCCGGTTTTCGAGTCCAGCCTTCGGGGCGCGGAATATTTTCTGCGGCTCCCCTTGAGTTCAACCCTGGTGGCCCTTGGTTGCCCCAACGCCTGCGAGTTCTGCAACACCTCGCATTTTTTCAAGTTCAAGAAAATCACGGCCTGCCCGCCGGAAGAGGCCTGCGCGTCCTTAAAAACCGCCACCGCCAGAATGAAGGGGATGCCCGCCCTTTTCAACATGATCTGGGACGAGGATTTCCTCATAGACCGCGACTACGTGCTTCGCTTAGGCGAGCTTCTCCAGAAGGAGAATCTCATCGGCAAGGTGAACATGTTCTGCTTCGGCAGCATAAGGTCCATCTCCCAATACACCGTGGAGGAGCTGGCCAGATGCGGCGTAGGGGTGATCTGGATAGGAGTCGAGTCCAAGTTTTCCGACCAGATAACCGAAAGCCACAACTTTACCAAACGCATAGGCCGGGACGTGAAGGAGGTCTTCGACGAACTCCACAAGTACGGAATTTTGATCATTGGGTCCAACATCATCGGCCTTGATTTCCACAATCACGAAAACATCATAGAGGACCTGGACTTTTTCGTCTCCTTGAAGCCCGACCTGTATCAGGTGTCTCCCCTTCGGCCCTGCCCCGGCACCATGCTTTACGAAAGGCTCACCGAGGACGGGCGCATCCACGAGAACTTCGGGGCCGAGGACACCATGCTCTGGAGCGACAACGGCCTCATCCACCCCACCTTCAAGTACGGCGAAATCCAGAAGTACTTCGACCTCGCCCACAAGAAGCTCATGGAAAACAACGGGCCCACGGTCCTTTCCGTAATGGACGTGATGCTTCAGGGTTACGAGACCATGCGCCACTCGAAAGACCCCTTTCTCCAGGCCAGGGCCGAGCGTTGCCACTATTTCTGCAAGAAGCTCGTGGGCGGGGTGGTTTACGCCTCCAGGGAACTTGCCCCAAGCGCCAAGGTGCGCGAGCGCGCGATTGACGTGGAAGAACGCTATCACCGCCTTATCGGCGGCTACACCCTTCCGGAAAAGGCCATACAGAGGATCGTTTACCAGGTCTTGAAGCCCCAGGAAAACCGCCAGCCCGAGGAAAACCCGGCCCCGGATTACAGCATCACCCGTTACAAGGGCCTTGGGGCCGAACCAAAGGTGGTGGAAAGGCAGCACCCCGTGCGCGACGCCATGGTAAGGGTCTCGGCGGGCGTGCTCCGCAAGGTGCTGGACCTTGAATACAAGAACGTCTTCCCCATAAAACTTAAAGACATCGACGACTTTCCGGTTGAGTTCAAAAGCATGGAAGTCGAGGGCAACCGCATGAGCTACGTGGACGAGGGAGAGGGCGAGGTCCTCCTCATGCTCCACGGCAACCCAACCTGGAGCTTTCTCTACCGCCACTTCATAAAGGACCTCAAAAAAGATTATCGCTGCATAGCCCCGGACCACCTGGGCTACGGCCTTTCGGACAAGCCCGCAGGCGCTGATTACTCCATGGAGGCCCACATCCGCCGCCTTGGAATTTTCGTGGAAAAACTGGGACTTGAGAAAGTTACCCTCATCTGCCAGGACTGGGGCGGCATAATCGGCCTTTCATACGCGGCCCGGAACAAGGAAAAATTTTCGCGCCTCATTCCCATGAACACCACCGGGTTCCTCCCCCGCTCGCCCCTGGAGTTCGCACGCTGCCTGGGGGCCTGGGCCTTCCCGTACCTGTGGAGCTACAAGATTCCGGTGCTGGGCAAGAAAATGGCAATGGACTGGAACGTGTTCCTGGAAGCCGGAATGCGCCTTGGCACCTACAACACCGCCAAAATGATGCACAAAAAGGCCATGCTTGGCTACAAATACCCCTTCCAGCGCGTCGAGGACCGGCTCGCCATAATGAAATCCGTGCGCCAGGTGCCCATGGGGCCGTACACCGGGGCCTGGGGGCTTTTGCGTGACACCGAAAAGAAGCTCGAGGGCTGGGACGTGCGCACCCGCGTCATCTGGGGCATGAAGGACCCCGTGTTCGTGCCCTGGTTCATCGAAAAGTTCGAGGAGCTTCTGCCCAACCATGCCCCAAGCCTCAAGATTCCCACAGCCGGGCATTTTCTCCAGGACGACGAGCCGGACATCATCATCAGGGGAATACGCGAGCTTCTGGCCGAGGAGCGCCTTTTGCCCAAGGCCGCCCTGGCCGAGGCCAGGGCCGGAAAAAAGAAGCGCAACGGCAAGCCGGTTTTTTCAACGGCCCCGGCTGCGGTTTGAGAGTATGATGTTACAGTTTCAATTTTCAATGCGATCAGGGCAGGGAGGGCGCGTTACGCCAAATCCTCCCTCCGCCCGGATAATGGTCGCATAGCAGCCAGTTGAAAAAGGCTGGATACGAAGCCTGGATAAAAACGATGAAGTGCAAGGAGTGCGAAAAGCCAATGAGTAAGCGTACTGAAAGTACGTGACGGAATTGGCTTTGAAGCACGACAAAGCAATTCGCGTTTTTAGACAGGCTGATAGGGATAAAGAGAGGTTGCCATGACCCACACATACCCATTTTCGGCCTTCGTGGGCCAGGAGATGATGCTTACCGGGCTTCTCCTTAACGCCATCAACCCCCTTATCGGCGGAATGCTGATAAGGGGCGAGAAGGGCACCGGGAAAAGCACGGTGGTCCGGGCCCTTGGCCTCCTTCTGCCGGAAATCGACGTGGCCGCCGACTGCCCGTTCAGTTGCGACCCGCACTCCACCGACAAGCTCTGCCCGTCCTGCCGGGAAAAGTCCCTGGCCGGTCCCATTCCCATTCAGCAGCGGCGCACCAAGGTTGTGGAGCTTCCCATAAACGCCACCGAGGATCGCGTGGCCGGGGCGCTGGACATGGAGCACGCCCTCAAAACCGGCCAGAAGCGCTTCGAGCCGGGCCTTCTTGCCGCCGCCAACCGGGGCATCCTCTATGTTGACGAGGTGAACCTTCTGGATGATCACATCGTGGACATACTTTTAGACAGCGCCGCAATGGGCGTCAACGTAATGGAACGCGAGGGAGTGAGCTTCACCCATCCGGCCCGGTTCATACTTGTGGGCACCATGAACCCGGAGGAGGGCGACCTTCGGCCCCAACTCCTGGACCGCTTCGGGCTCTGCGTTTCGGTGAAGGGCATAGAGGATTTGGCGCACCGGGACGAGCTTTTGCGCCGCTTCGAGGCCTTCGAGGCCGACCCGGTGCGTTTCCGCGCCCGCTGGGAAAAGGACGAGATGGCGCTCAAAAAGCGCATCGCAAACGCACGGAAGCTCCTGCCCAAGGTCAAATGCGGCGACGACATAGTTCGGGCCATCACCGATCTTTGCGTGCGCATGGGGGTTGACGGCCACCGGGCGGACCTCGTCATCTTAAAGACCTCCAAGACCCACGCGGCCTTTTGCGGAAGGCGCATGGTGAACATGGACGACGTGGCCAAAGCCGCCAAGTTCGCCCTTTATCACCGCATGAGAAGGCTTCCGTTCGACGAGATTCCGGCTGACATGAATATGGTGGATTCCCTTCTTGCCGGAAACGACTCCCTGTGCCGGAACAAAAAAAAACTTCTGACTCCTGACCCAAACGCGGAAACCGCCGAGCGCAAATACAAGCAGAACCCGCCGGACAAATCCCCCCCCACGGGTGAGGTGAAGCTGAAACCCGGAGCCTACGACAACGCGGGCGAGGTCTACGACCCCACACAATCGGCTGATCCGGGGGCGTCCGAGAAGAAGGCCAGGATACGGACCGACCCAAGGCGCGAAAAGGGGCGCTTGCAGGCCTCCCGCACCAACTGCAAGAGGGGCCGGTACGTCCGGGCCACCACCTGGCAGGACAGCAGCGACATAGCCCTTGATGCAACGCTTCGGGCCGCCGCCCCCTTCATCCGCAGAAGGCCGCCCGGCCCCAACTGCGTGCCCATTCTTCCCGAAGACTACCGCAGCAAAATCCGCACCCACAAGACCGGCAGGCTCTTCGTCTTCGTGGTGGACGCTTCCGGGTCCATGGGCACGAAGCTCATGAGCCAGGCCAAGGCCGCCATCCTCCGGCTCCTGGACCGCGCCTACAAGGACAGGAGCGCGGCGGCCCTGGTGGCCTTCAAGGCCCGTGGTGCGGAGCTTTTGCTTCCGCCAACCAAGAGCGTGGTGCTTGCGGAGCGCAAGCTGAAGGAGCTGCCCACCGGCGGGGCCACGCCCTTGGCCTCCGGCATGGCGCTTGGCCGCAAGGTGGCGGAAAAGTCCCTTCGGGGCGCGGGAGCCTTGTGGCCATCACTGGTATTGGTTACGGACGGCAAGGCCAACGTGGGCATGAATCGCCGGGGAGCGCTTCCCGGAGCGCCCGCCCTGGCCTTTCACGAGGAGGTCTTTTCGCTGGCCCGTTCCATCAAAAAGGACAGGCGCATCAACTCCCTGGTTCTGGACACCGAGGAAAAGCATCCGGGCGTGATGGACATGGCGCGAGAAATCGCCGACCACATGGGCGCGCGCTACGTGTGCCTGGAGCATCTCAGGCCCGAATCCATCATAAACGCCCTTCCCCAATAACCCGCACCTCCCCTCAAGGGTTATCGGGTCAGGAGGACGCCTTCCGTAAAGGGGCGTCCTCTTTTTTTTCGTCCGCTTCCCCGGCGCGCCCATCAATAGTTTTCTTGACAGAAATCCGCCGGATGTATCAGGTAAGGGTTGACTGAAATTTATCAGGAACAGCCCGATCCCCCCGATAAACGACGGAGGCCCCATGAAGCGCAGGATTTTTGCGAAGGAGCATGACCTTTTCAGGAAATCCTTTTATAACTATCTGAAAGACAAAGTGATCCCCAATTACCAGGACTGGGAGGACGCAAGGCTCGTCCCAAGGGAGGCCTGGCTGGCCGCAGGCCGGGAAGGCTTCCTCTGTCCGGCGGTGGGCGAGGAGTACGGCGGGCCCGGCGGGGACTTCCTCTACTCCGCCATAATCACCGAGGAGATAAGCAAAGCCGGGCTCCAGGGGCTTTTCTGGTGGCTTCACTCGGACATCGTGGCCCCCTACATAGAAAAGTTCGCTTCGGCGGACTTGAAGCAAAAATGGCTGCCCCGCTGCGTCACCGGCGAAACCATACTCGCAGTGGCCATGACCGAGCCGGAGGCGGGAAGCGACCTCGCCAGGCTTTCCACCAGCGCGGTGCGGGAGGGCGACAACTACGTGGTGAACGGAAGCAAGATGTTCATATCGAACGGCCAGCTCGCCGACCTCTTCGTGGTGGCCGTGCGCACCGCCGAGACCAAAAGGCCCAGCGACGGCGTGAGCCTTTTACTGATAGAGTCGGACCGCAAAGGCTTCAAGCGCGGCAGGGCCCTCGAAAAGATCGGCCTCCACGCCCAGGACACCTCCGAAATCTTTTTCGACAACGTGAAGGTCCCGGTGGAAAACCTCCTGGGAAACGAGGGCGAGGGCTTCAAGTACCTGATGCAAAAGCTCCAGCAGGAAAGGCTCCTGGTGGCCATAAGCGCTGTCGGCGCGGCCACCGGGGCCTTCGCACTCACCGTGGACTACGTCAAAAAGCGCAGGGCCTTCGGCCAGACAATAGGCCAGTTTCAGAACACCCGGTTCGTGATGGCCGGGCTTGCAACGGAAATACAGGTGGCTCAATCCTTCATAGACGACCTCATCCCCCGGCACATGGCGGGCGATGACGTCACCACCGAGGTGGGCATGGCGAAACTCTTCGCCTCCGAAATGCAGTTCAAAGTGGCCGACAACTGCCTCCAGTTCTTCGGCGGCTACGGTTACATGAAGGAGTTTCCCATCTCCCGGCACTTCGTGGACGCCCGCGTCCAGCGCATTTACGGCGGGGCCAACGAGATCATGAAGGAGCTTATCGCACGCAAATTAAGGATGTAATAAGACCGTATAAAAACGCGAACTGCTGTGTCAGGCATCAAAGCCAATTCCGCCACGTACCTTTGGTACGCTTGCTCATTGGCTTTTCGCCTTCCTTGCATTTCATCGTTTTTCTCCGGTCTTCGTGTCCGGCCTTTTTTGACGGACTGTAAAGGCTCTCATCATGAACAGGCTGCAACACCGGTTTAGGGGGGCGAGATGAAAGGGAAAGCGTATGAATTGCTGGAAAATCATAAGCTCGTCCTGGATGCCTTCGGCTTCTGGCCGTCATTTCACGACGCGGAAGTGTGTTGGCTGAGACTCGACAGAATGAAGGAAGGCGTGGGTGTTCATGGCGGCCCGGCCCTCGAGTTTGAACTTCATTTCTGGGAAACCACCGGAGAAGTGGATGAGGACGGATATTTTAGGCTCGTAAATCACAATCTGGTTCATTTCAGGTTTGAGGATGTCCGCGCCGTGGAACTTCTGGGCTTTAACCATCAGAACGCGATCTTTGAACTGAAAATCTCGGCGGAGCCTCAAAATGAAGAGGGAGTGACGCCTCTTAAAGTGGTTTTTGAGTCCTGCTACGGCTTGGGCGGGGAATTCAAGGCCTGTCGGGGAAGGGTCATGGCTGTCACTCCCTGCAATGAAAATGGAAATGATATCGGCAAAACCGCAGCGCCTCGCACTCCTTTGCCCCGGAGGCTGGTGGCCAGGCCATGCGGCGATCCGACGGAGAAATGAGATTCCCCTTTAAAGGCTGCGCTTTTCTTTTATCCTTGAGCCTTTCCCGTAACACGGGTTAAGATGGCGAAAACGGGAAAGGGCTGCGGCCATGGGGGTCTCAAGAAAAAAAAAGGGGGCAGGGGAGGAGCGCCCCTGGCGGGAGGGCTTCCGCTGGTGCGAGAAGCAGGGCCGGTACGTGGCCGTGAAGGTCTGCGAAAACCAGGCCAGGCGCGAAAAGCGCTGCCGGCTGTGCTATGGCGCTTATCTGCAGATTCCGCTCCCCTTTCCCGGAATAAAGGCGAATTAGCCCGTGGACACCATGACGCAGGGCCTTTTGGGGGCCGTGGCCGCCGCCTCGCTTGCGAAAAAGGGCGAAACGGCAAGGGCCGTGGTGGCGGGAGGCGTGGCCGGAGCCCTGGCGGACAGCGACGTTTTCTGGGCCGGGCTCGATCCTGGGGTGACCGGGCTTCTGCTCCACAGGCATTTCACCCACGCCCTGGCCTTCATCCCTTTAGGCGCGCTCGCGGCGCTCATCCTTTCAAAAATTTTCGTGCGAAGGCTCGCTTTCAAGCGGCTTTTTCTCTTTTGCCTCGCCGCCTACGCAACCCACGCCATACTCGACTGCTGCACAAGCTACGGCACCCCGTATTTCATGCCTTTTACCGACAGGCGCATAGCCTGGGACTTCGTATCCATAATCGACCCCCTGGTCTCCGGGCCGCTTTTTCTGCTGATGGCGGGCGCGTTTTTCCTGGACCGGCGAAGGCTGGCCGCCGCCGGTCTCGTCTGGTGCGTCCTCTACATCGGCGTTCTGGGGGTTTCCGCCCATCACCTCGCCATGACCGAGGCCCGCGCAAGGGCCTCCGCCCGTGGGGACAGGGTGGAGCGCATCCGGGTCCTTCCCTCCCTGGGAAACCTCCTCCTGTGGCGGAGCATCTGCGAGACGGGCGGGGAAATCCAGATAGACGCCGTGCGCCTCACCTTTTCCGGCCCCAACCGCTTTTATCCCGGCCCGCGCGTAAAGGGCTTCGATCCGGCCCGCGACCTTCCGAACATTCCCAAGGACTCGCCCCTGGCCCGCGACCTTTTGCGGTTCGATCACTTTGCGGACGGCTGGCTGGCCCGCGACCCCCAAGACCCCGATTTTGTGGCGGACATGCGCTACGCGGCGATCCCCAACTCATCCGAGGCCCTGTGGGGAGTAAGGCTCGGCCCGCCCGGCGCGACCCCTGTCGTGGAGCACCGCCGCGACATCAGAAAGCGGCTTTTTTCGGAATTCTGGGACATGCTTTGGGGAGGGTGATGAGGGTAAATCATAACGTATCGCATTTTTATTGTTGTGAAAAAGCACTTGGCGCATAGAGATCTTTATGTGCCTGATCAATAAGCCTTACAAAGGGCATGTCTTTTAAAAGGCCATATTTTTCAATTAATGATTTAAAATTGATATTGCTGTGTGTGCTAAGTGCATAGTAAAATAATAATAATAGTTCTGGGCCGGTTAACTGTTCTATTATAAAATTAATATAAAAGTATTTATTTTTATTGTTTTTTGGGCATTCTATATCAATAAAATACATAATATTATATAAAGTTTTATAATAATAATTTATATTATATTTTGGATTTTCAAAAAGATGAATTAAAGCCTTATTGATTTTGTGTAAAAGCTCATTTGCTTTTTGTTCTTTTAATAACCTATCAAATTCATTAGATGCCTCATTAAACACATATGTTCCTCTCCTTATTTGGCCTCCAGCCACCATTTCAATTGATTGCAAAATTTCGTGATATAATTTTATCATTTGAAAACAAGTATTTTCAAATTTTTGAATATCCAATAAAGCATTATGTTTTTCAAGTTGTTCTTTTTGGCCTTTTAGTTCATCTCTTGTTGACTTCAATTCCTCTCTTTGTAACTTCAATTCCTCATTTTGAAGAATAATTGCAACTATTATACCAGCAAAAGCCAAACCAGAAAAAAGAGCATTCATACCATTAAAGATATCGTTAAATGTTATCCTTTGCCGCCTATTATAGAAAAAGTTATCTATAATTATTGGAGAAAATAACCAAAAAATAAATACAGCTATAAATATTGCTAAAATAAATATAACTTTGATACTTTTTTTTGATGACGTTTTTTCAATTATTTCCATGTAAGATTACTTCCTTCCATTAATATAGCTGGGAGTAAGGTTTAGTTCCATAAGTTTTAAAAACAACCAAGCGAAATAGAGAGGAAACATCCGTCACCCCGGCGAAGGCCGGGGTCCAGGAAAATGTTGCAAACGGCAAAAGACTGGATTCCGGCTTTCGCCGGAATGACGAAATTCGGACGATAGCCGTCCTGGAAGATGGAATCACATGACTCGCATGTAGCATAGCATTGTCAGCCGATATAGCGCAACAATGTGGTTTCGCTCAATATCTTGTGAAATATAAAGTGTTTTGGAAGGGGATAGGGAGGGGGCGCGGGGGAGGGAAAGGGGAGAACCTTTTATTCATAAAAGGTTCTCCCCTTTCCCTCCCCCGCAAGTCTTTCAAGCCCTGATCTTACTTGGCCTTGGCTCCGAAGACCTCAGGCGGTTTTTCGGTGCTTCCGGTGGCGTTGGGGTAGTCTTTGAACGGGACTTTTTCGGCCTTGGTGTTGGTGGCAATCATGCGCTTCGCCTCGGCCATGAAGCTGTTATAGCGTTTCTTGCACTCGTAGAAGCCGTGCCACCAGGAGTAGTCCGGGGCCATCATGGCCGCGCCCATTCTGGAGCGGCGTCCCTCGTGGTGCCACAGCTCGTAGAACTCCACCTCAAGGGCCTCGTCGAAGAACCTGGTCTTGTCCAGAAGGCCCTTTTTATAGAGGAGTTCCTTCATTTCATTGGCCGGGGCGTAGTAGACCGAGTCGTATTCAGCCACCACCGCGTCCAGCTTGGCGTAGTGGCCGTCGGTCCAAGCCTGGCCGTGGCATTGCAGGCAGACGGCCTTCATCTTGCTTCTTTCGGCCTGCCAGTTCGTCTTGGCCGGGAAGGCGGCGAATTCTTCGGGTCGCACGGTCTTGGGGGCCTGTAGCTCCCAGGAGAGGCGCTCGGTTACGTCGTGGGTGGTGATGACCTCGCCCGATCCGCTCATGTGGCAGGCGGCGCAGGTGGGGGCGCGGTAGTCAACTCCGGGCGACCAGGTTCCGGGCGCGGCCTCCCAGTTGTACTTGTCGCCGAAGGAGGACGTTATGTCGCCGTGCTTGGATTCCGTGTAGATTTCTATCTGGGGATGGTCGGGGCCAAGATGGCACTGGCCGCAGGCTTCGGGTTTTCTGGCCTCCATCACGGAAAACCTGTGGCGGGTGTGGCAGCTTGTGCAGGAGCCAAGGCTTCCGTCCATGTTGACGCGGCCCACGCCCACGTTGGGCCATGTTTTGGGGTCCATCTTGCCGTTTTGGGCCTTTAGGACCGTTCCGTGGCAGTGCAGGCACCCGGCTTCACGCTCGGTGTCGGAGTTCATGCCGTCCTGGAGCCACTTGTCGATCTTCCAGATGATCTCGGTGGTGTTGGCGTGCTTGCTCCGCCCGTACTGGATCACTTCATCGGGGTGGCAGCGGCTGCAGTCCTTGGGGGTCACCACCGCCGACACCGGGGTCTTGTATTCGGGCATGGCCCAGGTGGAGTCGTTTCTGCGGTACTGCTTGTCGTGTTCGGCTGAAACGTCGGGGTCCGTGGACTCGGCCTGGTGGCAGTCCAGGCAGGTGACGTTGGCCGAGGCGTGGCGGCTTGCGGCCCAGTCGGCGAATACGCCCGGCATCTCCTTTTTGTGGCACTGGATGCAGGCCTGGGCCTGGACCGACATGGACCGCTCGATGCGGAACTCCTTGGCCCTGGCCGCGTTGGGGGCCGAAATCACGCCCTGGGGCTCGGCAAATGCGAATATGGCCACGAAGATGAGGGCCGTTACGGCCAGAAGGGCGATTTTCCTCCTGGGCATGGCCGCGCCGGGCCGGACGGTTTTTTCTGATTCAGGATTTCGATTCATTTCGACTCCTTGCCTTTTACCGGGCTGTATCCCGGCGCTCTGTACGGGCCTTCGTGAACCCTGTATCGAATACGGTCGCTTTTTACGTGAACAAGGTTATAATGGCAGTCCACGCACTTTTTCTCGTAGCCTTTGCGGGGATAGAGCACCGACCGGTGGGCCAGGAGGGCCCCACGCTTGTCGGGAATGCCCAAAAGGTTCCTGTGGCATTTCTGGCACTGGGCGTTTTTGAAGGAGGCGTAGGCGTGCCTGCGATTTTCGGCCCGGTCGTAGGGCTTGCCGGATATATGGGCGAAAACGTCCTTTGCGCCGTGCAGGGTCTTCATGAAGAAAAAATTCATGGTGTCCTGGGGCGCGGGCAGGTGGCAGTCCATGCAGTCGGCCACTATCCCGTGGGTGTTGTTGACGTGGGTGGATTTTTTCCAGTCCTCCCAGGCCGGAACGATCTCGTGGCAGCTTGAGCAGAAACCGGGCGTGGACGTGCGAACCATTGTGTAGTATGCTAATGAAAAGACGGGGAAGCCGAGAACGAGACCGGCGAAAAGCGCAAGCGCCAAGAGGGCGTTTCGTTTCATGGTGTCTCCGTAAGTGCGGAAACGGCTGGTTTTGCAAGACTTAAAAAACCAATAGAAAATTAACAACTGCCTTGTCAAGAATACTTTTTTACGGTCCCCGGTTCCTTGAAGGGCCATGTTTGAAGAACGGAGAATGAAATTGGACGTAAGCGACGGAAAATGGGGCGAAATCATACTGGAATGCTGTGAAAGCCTGGGTGTTGCGGCAAAAGAGGAGCACCTGGCGATTTTCAGGATTCACGCGGCGCTTTTGCTGGAATGGGCCGGAAAAATGAATTTAACAGCCGCCACGGACCCCGAACAGATAGCCAAAAGGCACTTTGCCGACAGCCTGGCCCTTTTGCCGCACCTTCCCAAAAAAGCAAAAACCCTGGTGGACATCGGAAGCGGGGCCGGCTTTCCGGGGCTTCCCGTAAAGGTAGTCCGGCCCGATCTTATTGTCACCCTGGTGGATTCAGCCCGAAAAAAGGTGAGCTTCCAGAAGGCCGCCATAAGGGCCGCCGGGCTTTCCGGGATTGAGGCCATAGAAGACCGGGCCGAGAACCTGGCCAAGTCCGGGCGGAAGTTCGACGTGGTGTGCGCAAGGGCCGTCTCGGAGTTGAGCCTTCTGTGGGGCCTGGCCGAGCCCCTGCTTTCCCAGGGCGGGGTGCTCCTGGCCCTCAAAGGCAAAAACGCCAGGGCCGAGGCCGACGCCCTTTGCAACAAAACCGGCTTCAGATGCGTGCTTTTTCCCTACGTTCTTCCGGGAACCAATGTTTTGCGCCACGTGGTGATGGTGGAGGGGGATTAGGGAGATTATCCGCAACTTGTCCTTACGAAAAGGATGAATTCACGCAAAATAGTCCTTTTCGGAAGGACGCTTTTGATCAGGCCGGGCTTTTCATGAAGGCCGCCCGGCCCGTATTTTCGATCAATCCTTCAAAAGCTCGGCAAGCCTGTTCGCAGTCTCTTCGGAAAGCCCCCCCTTTTTCACAGCCAAAGGCACGGTGTGCGCCCCCAGGCGTTTGTAGAGGGGCAGAAGCTCCGGGGTCAGGGCCTCGATTTCCGCAAGATGGCGCTCCACGGTGGAGACGTCCCCTCGCGCTATGGGGCCTGTGAGGGCCATTGGGATGCCCTTTTCCCGGATGTTGGAGAGCGTCCCCTGGATCAAGGGGTAAAGCCCCTGAAGGGACTGCTCCGGCGTGATTTCAGCGGCCTCGTTGAAGGTGAAGGCCATGTGAAGGAGCGTGACGAGATAGTTGGAGGCCGTGACCGCCGCCGCGTGATACAGGGCCTTGGCCTTGGGGTTCACCCTGGCGTGATGCGCTCCCAGGTCAGCCGCCACCTGCCGGGCCGGAACCAGGGCCTCCGGGTCCCCCTCCACGGTCACCAGTATCCCGGAAAACAGGTTAACCCCCGGCCTTGCCCCGGCGAAGCTCTGCATTGGGTGGAGCGAGCCCGCGAAGGCCCCTTTTTTCCGCGCGCTGTCAAGAATTTCGGATGATAGCGCGCCGCTGGAGTGGAGGACCACCGAGCCCGGCGTGAAGCCTCCGTTTTCCGCGATGGCCCGGCACACCGGCTCCACCGCATCGTCCGGGGTGGTGAGGAATATCAGGTCGGCCTTTTGGGTGATCTCCCAGGGCCTTGTGGAGAAGGCCTCGGTTTCAAGCTCTTGGGCCACCCTTTGGGCCGATGAAAGGCTTTTGCTGGCAACCCCGGCCACGGGGTAGCCGGCCTGGAACAGGAGCCTTCCCAGGGCCATCCCAAGGGTGCCGCAGCCCACGATGGCGAAAGAGGGTTTTCCCATTGCTGCGTCCTCCGGTTGAGAAATCACTTTTTAAGGCCGTGAATAATTTTATACAGGGCAAGGCATTCCTGGGAGCGCGGGCGTCCCGCCCGCTATTTACGGCAAAAGCGGGCGGGACGCCCGCGCTCCCAGGAAAGAAGTTCCTTTTGCCGCTTTCGCTCAACCTGAAAATTGTTAAGAGTCGCGTTACTTCTTGAAGGTATGCTCCGGTCCCGGAAATCCGCCTTTTTCCACTTCCTCGCGGTAGAGGGCCAGGGCCTCGCGGGCGGACTTTGCAAGCTCGGCGTAGCGCTTGGCGAACTTGGGAACATGGCCCTCGTTCAGGCCCAGAAGATCGTGCAGAACCAGAATCTGGCCGTCGCAGTCGATTCCCGCCCCTATTCCTATGGTGGGTATGGGGATGGACTCGGTGATCTTTTTGCTGATGGGAGCCGGGATGCCCTCCAGGACCACCGAGAAGGCCCCGGCCTCGCAGACCCTGCGGGCGTCGTCCAGGAGCCTCTCCTCCTCCCGCTGGACCTTGTAGCCTCCCATTGCATGCACGCTCTGGGGGGTGAGCCCTATGTGGGCCTGGACCGGGATTCCGGCGTCGCGTATTGCCCTTATGGTGTCGCAAACCGCCGCCCCGCCCTCCAGCTTCACTGCCGCCGCCCCGGCCTCCTTGAGGAAGCGCCCGGCGTTCCGAACGGCCTCTTCGCGGCTCGCCTGATAGCTCATGAAGGGCATGTCGCCCACCACCAGCGCCCTCTTTGCGGCCTTGGACACGATCTGCGTGTGATAGATCATCTGGTCCATCGTAACGGGCAGGGTGGATGTCTCCCCCTGCACCACCATGCCAACGGAATCCCCCACCAGTATCAGGTCGATGCCGCTTTCGTCCGCCATGCGGGCAAAGGGGAAATCATAGGCCGTGATGCAGCTTATTTTGGCCCCGCTCTTTTTTTTGTCCGCCAGAACGGTAATGGTGACCTTTTCCGCTTCCATTTTCCGCCTCCTTGTAATTGCCCAATAGAGTCAAAAAGGCTTCCCGCCCGGACATAACCGCCAAAACGCCTGTTTTACAGCCGGGGGATGCAAATCACCTATCCATATTTTTTCCCGGATGACAAGCAGTCTTTGAACGACGCCCGTTTTGGGCCAACTTTGGTTATTGTTCATTCCACCAACCCCTGATAGTGTTACAGGGCATCTCATACCTGATAAAAATTATCAATAGCGCCAATTTAAAGGGCTTCCCAATAATCCATGCAACGCGCATACAAGGATGTGACATCATTTTTACTGTAATATTTCACAAATATTATGTCAAAATTGATGTTATCAGACTTTTAGCTAGTATTAAAAACCAGAAAAATTACAGCCCACCTGATGAAAGATTGACAACTGGAATTAAGTCGGGTATTTTTACTGTCATTAGGTGTGCTTATTTGTAACTGTGCGCCTGAAAAATATGATATGCTGTACACGACGGCGGCGCAAAATCATCACGGCGTTCGAAATGACCCTCATCCTGCGGTGGGCCGTATTTAGAGAGCCCCGGCATGTGGTGGGGCACAGGGCCTTCAGGATTTCTTGGGGCGGGGGATATTCAGCCCTTGATTCCTGGCGCGCTATCATGTATCGGTTTTGACCTGCTTTATGCAAACGTCTGGGGAAAAGCCTGAAAGGAGCAGTGTCCTTGGGGCTTAACGGGGGTTCTCCATGACGGCCGTCCCCGAATACCGTTGCACCTGTGCCCGGCGCTTTGGCCGGAAAAGCGTAAAAAGGAGTGATTTCATCATGCCCAGAAGATCTGCCTTGGAAATGTCGAAAAAGTCAGGGGAATTTTCAGGAGACGAGGCGTCCTTGCGCAAGAACGCCGATCTGGCGAAGGTCAACCAGCGCCTGGAGCAGGACCTTTCGCGCTGCAGGCAGACCGAAGAGGCCCTCCGGTCCACCGAGGACAAGCTCACCAAGAGCTTCATGGCCTTTCCCGACCCCGCCATTCTCTTCGCCCTGGACGGCGGACGCCTTCTCATGGCCAACAACGCTTTTTTCCGCGCAATGGGCAAGGAGCCGGAAGACCTTCTGGGAAAGGGCCTTGCCGACATCGCCCTCTGGAAAAACAACGAAGAGCGCAAACATGCCCTGGACGGTCTCAAGCGCGAAAAAAAGGTGAAAAACCTCGAATTCACGGCCCCCTTCAGGGGCGAGGACCGGGCCTTCCTCTTTTCCGGCGAGGTCATCCATCTCCACGGCGAGCCCCACGTGGTGGCCACCATAAAGGAAGTGGCCGAGGTGCGCCGGGCGGTCAACACCCTTGCAGACAAAGAGGTCGAGCTTGAAGTGAAGGTGCGCCAACTCCAGGAGGTCAACGAGGCCCTAAGGCAGATTCTGGCCCAGAACAAGGAGGACGGCAAGAAGTTCGAGCAGCGCATAGTGGCCAACGTGGAAGACCTGGTCCTGCCGTACGTCAGGCGTCTCAAGGGCACTTCGCTCGACGTCGATCAGAAGGTCTACGTGAACGTCATAGAGTCGAACCTCTCCGAACTCGTCGCCCCCTTCATGCGCCAGATCGGCAACAAGCACGCCAACCTCACCCCCCGCGAGATCGAGGTGGCCAACATGGTGCGCATGGGCGCGTCCTCAAAGGAAATCTCCAAGCTCCTTGACATCAGCAAGCGCGCCGTGGAGTTCCACCGGGACAGCCTTCGCAAGAAGCTGAACCTGAAGAAGAGCAAGCGCAACCTGCGGGCTTATCTGGCTTCGATAGGATAGGCTGTCCACAAACGCGAACTGCTGTGTCAAACTTCACAGGGCGGGGCGGAATGTACGAAAAGTACTATTCCTTCCCGCCCTGTTCGTTTTCCTTGCATTTCATCGTTTGGGTCAGCCTAATACGGGGCGGCATTTGACTGAGTGCAACAGTTTGGAATTTTTGGATTTGTGGCTTGCGACCGGCTGATTCGGGGACGAAGGAAAAAATAGGACGCGGGATGAACGGCAAGGCTCTCCGGTCATCCCGCGTTTTTGTTTTGCACTTCGCAGGAATTGACCTTGGCAGGCATTTGATGTAACTTGAACCACACGATGCAGGCCATGTTTTCGGTTGAAAAAGGGCGGGTTGCGGGCGGTTGATGAAATGAGACAGGCGGCTTTTGTCACCGGGATTTCGGTGATGGAGTGGCCGAGTTTTGCGCGCCATTTGTAGCAGGCCAAGAGCAGGATCGTGATCATTGCTATCCAGATTTGCGTCAGAACCGCGTTTTTGCTGGTTCCGAGAAAACTTTTGATCTTGAGGTTCTGCTTGATCCACTTGGAGAAAAGCTCCGCCTGCCAGCGTTGTTTGTAAATGTCCGCCATGGTTTTGGCGCAAAGGCGGAAAATATTGGTAAGAAAAACATAGTGTTTGCCGGTCTTCGGGTCCCTGTAGCCCACCCGGCGGCAGGCAAAGCGTGCGCGCGATTTCGATATCGCTTGTTTTGGCGTCGGTGACATCTAAGAAGGCCGGGATAAGGCCGTCACCCGCGAGGTGCTCTTCGCCTGCCGGGTAATGGGCATAAGGGTGCTGGATCACCTGGTGATCGGAGCCAACCGCTACTTTTCCTTCTCCGAGGACGGCGAGATTTTCAGGCTGGACACGGAATTCGACAAGGCCGCAGTCCCCAGGGGCATATGAAGCAGTTTTGGAGAGCAACAAAAGATGGATGAAATTAAATATGAAATTATAACTGCGTATTTATTTATTTTTGGATCAATTTTTATTATAACATTAGGTTTTTATCTACTCACTATGAATAGTTTGGATATTATATCTTACCATGATAAGTCAGAAAAATTCCAACATATCAAAGTTTATGACATACAAGTTGTTGAAAAATATTATATTCCAAATACATCATCTAATTATGAATATATATTTATTACAAGATATAAAAATAAGAATATCGCATTGCTTTCAAACAAAACTTTTAAGTCGAAAATGCTTATAAAGCGTACTGAAAATTTAGACGGCATGGCCGCTCAATTATTGAATGAATTTTCAGGGTCCAATAAACATGATAATATTGAGTCGTATGAGTATATTAATAATATTATTTTATATTTTATTTTTAAATATTTAATGAGTACTTTTATAATTTTGTTTGGCGGTTTATTTGCAATCACTGGTCGTGCAGTTATAAAAAAATATAGTTATTATATTCTTTAACTACATTGCAATTTTTTAAGGCGAAAAGACTACGCCTATTCGTGGAATTCGATAAAGCGGCAGTCCCCAGGGGCGCATGAAACTTACGTTGTCTTATCGGCTAAAATCAAAGCCCTCGTCGCCGTATGACTTGGCGACGAGGGCTTTAAGTTTAAGTGGTTAACGATCTTTCACTACGAACCGCCAAGCTTTAAGGCCGTAATGGGCCGCAATCATAAGCTTGCCGGTGTGCGGGTTCCTGTACTTGGCGACATAAATCACCTTAAAGCCAGGTTTACACTCATGCTTTAACATACATAGGCACCTCCTTTCTGTTGGAGGCCCTGCTTGACAAAACCGCAAAAAGTGTTTTATTCTTTTTGCGCTGTTGGTTTTGTGATCCCCGGGCGCTCCATCGTTTTGGGGGACCAAAGGGTCTTCAGGTGCCAGCCTGGAGACCCTTTCTTTATTTTTGAAGTTTATTGTTTTTTTTATAAATTTTAAAGTTAAAAGTATAATTAAGGGCGGTAGATTTGGAGATAAGTGAGTTAACTATTTGAAATTACTCTTATTTTCATGTCATATTCTGTCAGTGGGTTATCACATTTTTAAGTTGCCTCTGGTCTAATTTTGTCCCCCCCCCCATAGTAATGGGGGTGTTGAAAGTAACCATACCAACATTTAGATTTTTGTCAAGTTTGTGAAATTAAATGACATTAATCAGCGAATTATTTTCTTAAAAACACAACAAAACAACCTGTTACGCTTAAACTCCGTGCGTTCACACACATTTGGTGGAGTATCTCACGCTAAGTTCAAATGATATTTTTTGTAACTTTTGAAATATTTGCTATAGCGGTTATTGTAAAACCTCCCGAAATTGCAAATTTAGCGTAGGTTGGGTGGTTCTGCGCGAAGCGCAAGTTCACCCAACCTACGCGAGGTTTTGCAATTACCTCTATAATAAAAAAATTTTTTACCGCGTCAGTCTTCTGTACAACCCCACCAGCTTTTCAGGCAGATCGGTTACATCGGAAATGAGGGTGTGGCCGACTTCGCCGTAGATTTCATCCAGGCGGGCGGCGTCGGAGAGGTTCACCGTAACGGCGTGGACGGCGATGTTTTTGGCTTTCGCCTCCCTTATGGACCTCCGGGTGTCGGCTATGGCGTAATTTCCTTTGTATTCCAGGTCGTTGGGAAATCCATCCGATAAGATTATGAGTAGCTTCACCCGGTTCTGGCGGGCCGCAAGCATGGCCGAAGCGTGGCGCACAGCCGCGCCCATGCGGGTGTTGCGGGAAGGCGTAAGATTCGACAAACGGCCCTTCACGTCATCCGTCACGCCCTCGCCGAAATCCTTCACCGTAAGATAATCCACCCTAAGCCGCCCGGCCCCGGAAAAGGCCGCAAGGCTGAACTCGTCGCCCACGGAGGTGAGGGCCTCGCAGAAAAGCACCAGGGCCTCTTTTTCCACGTCCAGCACGGTCTGAAATCCGCCCGGAACCACGTTCCCGGTTGAGCGGGAAACGTCGGCCAAGAGGAGCACCGACACCTCGCGGAGCTTCCGCACCCTTCGTGTGTAGATTCGCTCCCTTGGAACCCGCCCGGCCCTTCGCTCCACCACGTGCTCCACAACCGAGGTGAGGGAAAGATCATCGCCGTCCGGCACCCTTCGCAGAAGAACAAGGCCCTGTGGCTTCAACATCTCGAAATTCTTGCGTATTCCGGTTAGAAGCCCGCTGCGTTTGACCAAAACGTCCGAATAAAGGGACACATCGCCTGCCGCAGGGCTTAGGGCCGCCACCCGGCAGTGATCCGGCAGAAGGTCGGCCAAATCCTCGTCCCACTCAGGATAGCGGAAGACGGCGGCCCCGTCCGGCGCATCATCGCATGTTGCGCTGGGCCTGTCGTCAAGGCCAAGCTCTTTGGCTGCGGCGTCGCAGGCGGCGGGGTCGGGAACCAGCTTTGCCAGCTCCTCTTTAGAGAGATTTCCGCCGTTTTCGCCAAGAAGGGCGGCGAGCTTTTTCCGGTAGACGTCAATGCCCAACTCCGCCAGCTTTTGGCGCAGAAGCTCCGCCTTGCGGCAGTTTTCCGTCCAGGCCAGCCGGGGATAAACGGCCCGCCCGAAGGGAACCGCAAGGGCGGGCGCGTCTTCTTCCGGGCTTATCGCCAAAAACTTCTCCCAATCGGGATAAAGACGGGCCGCCAGAAGGGCCGAATCCTCCACCGAAAAGGATTCCCGTCGGCAGGCATCGCCAAACATGGCTATGGAGCGTGAAAGGGGATCATCTTCCGCTGAAAATTCCGGCGCATCCCCCAAGGCCAGAACCCGGTAGAGCCGGTCCAGGGCCGTGGGGGGCCTGTCCGAAACGGCCCCTGCGTATTTGCGCAAAAGCTCGAAGGAGGTCTTTTCCATGCCCGGATAGCGGCGAAGGAGCAAAAACCGGATACGGGCGTGCTCGAAAATAGTAAAAAGGCCCCTGATAAGGAGGGGATTGGCAAAAACCGCGAAAAACCGGTCAAGGTCGGGCTCGGTGGCAAGCCCAGTGCGGATTTCAAGGCCGATTCCCGCGTTTTTGGCGTAAAAATTATAAATTCCGGCATCGAAATCGTAAGTCTCAAACTCAATCAGGCCCGCCTCAACCCTCGCCAAGGCCTTGTAGAGCGAGAGATTTTCCAATGGATTTGGCCCTATGTCCATTTCCTCCATGAAAAAAAGGCCGCTTCCGTCGTTTGTTACGCTCACTTCCCGTGGCAACGCCGACAAATCCCCGGCGGAAAGCGCCGACAGCCCCTTTACAGGAACCACCCGGCCAAGCCGGGCGCGCAAATACCGGGCCAAATCCTGCCGCGCCCGCGAAAGGGGAACCGACGTGGAAAGGCTCGCCGCCAGATTTCTTGCGTCAAAGGTTTCCAGGGCGAAAAATTTGAGGCCCGCTTCCGCGTTTCGCCCGTAGAGGTCAAGCGCCTCAGTCACGAAACGGTCAAGGCCATCCGGGCCAAGTATGGAAAGGCCCCTTGTGAGGCCGTCGGCAAAGGCCGGGGGAATTTTGGCCGAGGCCTGCGCAGCCTTCTCCCATGATGAAAACTGAAAGGCCCTTCTTCGGGGCAGGAGATTTTTCGCGGCGTATGGAAGAATCTGGGTGAGTTCGAGTGTTTGATGATAAGTGAGGGTGCGCCCGAAGGCTGTTGAAAGAAGGCGGCAAAAGGCGGATGCCGCCTTTAAGTCACCGTCTTCCATCAGAAAAACAAGGCCCTCCACGGGCCGGGCCAGGGCGTGGGCCCCCTGGCGGTTCATGGCGATGACCGCCCTGATGAAAAGGGACAGAAGGCGAAAATCCCCGGCGGCAAGAATGAACGAGGCCCCGGAGGCCACGGCGGCTGCCAGGGTGGAGCCTTTTTTGGCGAAGCCCCGGACCAGCCTGACGTAGAGGAAAAACGCCCGATCCGGTTCCGAAAGAGCCAGCCTTGCAAGCCCTTCGGTGTAAAGCCTGCCGAAACGGCGCTCGGAAAGAAGAGCACTAGCAGCCTCTTCGGCGATAAGGGCCAGCCGGTCTTCGGGAACGGTCCGCCCGGAAAGCATGGCGCAGGCGGCGCGGAAGACCTCCAGGTCAATCTGCCTTAACGGTTCAAGTGGGGCAAATTCGGAAGGGCCGTCCTGCATCAGAAAACGTCGTCTATAAGATCGTTCATGGTGGCGATGAGCCCGGCCTCGTCGGAAAGCGGCCCGGCAACCGCCGCCCGGCAGGCGGCCCTGGCCGACACCCCGCCCGCCATGAGCTTCGCCGCGTGGATCAGAAGCCGGGTGCTGGCCCCTTCCGCAAGGCCGGAATCGCGCATGGAGCGGATTTTGCCCCCAAGCGCCACAAGTTTTTCCGCCGTCTCAGGAGCAATGCCGCCCTCGTGGGCCACTATCACCGTTTCCTTGTCAGGGGCTGGATACGAAAAATTGATGGCGGCGAATCTCTGGCGGGTGCTTGGTTTCAGGTCCTTCATCACCGACTGGTAGCCGGGGTTGTAGCTGATGACCAGCAGAAAATCCGGGTGGGCCGGGACAGCCTCGCCCTTTTTTTCGATGAAAAGGGTGCGCCGGTCGTCGGCGAGCGGGTGGAGCACCACCGTGGTGTCCTTGCGGGCCTCCACTATCTCGTCCAGGTAGCAGATTGCCCCACAGCGAACGGCGCGGGAAAGGGGGCCGTCGGACCACACAGTCTCGTCGTTTATAAGGAGATAGCGACCAAGGAGGTCGGAGGCGAAAAGGTCCTCGTGGCAGGCGACGGTGATGAGGGGCCTTTGAAGGCGATGGGCCATGGCCTCCACGAACCGGGTCTTGCCGCAGCCCGTGGGGCCGGTGAGCATGAGGGGAATTCGTTTTTCGTAGGCGGCGGAAAAAAGCTCCACCTCGTCGGCCACCGGCAGATAATAGGGTTCGCGGTCCGGGCTTATACCTGCCTGTCCGTTGCTTTCGTCAAAATCAGTCACGGCGTCTCTTTCCTTGCGTCATACCATTCCCTGTCGTAACCACAAGAGGCGATACCCTCTTTTGAAGGAGGTATCGCCCATGTCACGACCGAAATCCAAATTTTATTATGGCGGCATCGAAGCATCTTGCTGAAATGGCAGCCCCCAGCTCTCCTTACCTGCATTTCATCTTTTTTTTTCAGGCTGTGAACCCCGGCGTTTTATGCGACTGGCCGGATTGGCGCGAGTTTTGACGCGTCCATGACCGGGCCGTCGGCGCAGACGTGGAAATGCCCGCCTTCGGGCCGGGGAAGGGCGCAGCCCAGGCAGGCTCCCATCCCGCAGGCCATGACGCTTTCGAGGCTTATTTCGCAGGGAACCTTGTTTGAAAGGCAGATGCGCGCCACGGCTTCCAGCATGGCGTGGGGGCCGCAGGCAAAGACCTTTTCGGGCGGATTGGGCGAGGCGAGATCATCTTCCAGAAGGCCCGTCACGAAACCGCAACAACCTTGGCTTCCGTCATCGGTTGCGATTCTCGTTTCAAAGCCAAGCGAAGAAAAAACATCGGCGCACAGGACGTCGGAACCAGTCCGGCCCCCAAGCAGCACCCGCCCCGAAATCCCCTTTCGGGCCAGGGCGCGGGCCAGAAATACCAGGGGGGCCGCCCCGATGCCGCCTCCCACGATTGAGACCGGGCCTTTCGGGTCAGAAAGGCCGAAGCCCTTTCCCAGCGGCCCCAGGACGTCGAGCAACTCCCCCGCCCGTTTTTCGGACAGAATCTCCGTGCCCCTCCCGACAACCTTGTAAAGAAGGGCGAAAGACCCGTCGGGAAAAACGTCGTGGATGGAAAAAGGCCTGCGCAAAAGGGGATCGAGCCCGTCCGAAACCCGCGCCATCACGAACTGGCCGGGCGCGGCCTTGCGGGCAAGCGCCGGAAAATGAAGCAGCGCGCGGAAAACTCCAGAGCCTTTAGGGGCGTTTTCGGCAATTTTGGCCCTGCCTTCGATCACGTTCCAAGTCTTCCCGGTTTTTTCATCTTTATCAGCCCGCTGAAAAAGGGTAAGCCTTCAGGGGGTATATTTATGTGTCCTAAAATTACACACTAGATTTTCTCGTTTTTCCGGGTTATCATTTGTTCATGATACCCAAACGCACATTTACTGAAGCAGCGTGGCAGCAGACTCCTCCCGAAGTCCGACAGGCGTATGAAGCCCTCGAACTGGAAGTCGCAAGGCAAGCCAAAGCACTTGTAGAAGCCAACAAGATGATCTGCATTCTGCTCGACCGGGTCACCGAAATTCTGGCGCAAAACAAACAA
>JACRLG010000029.1 GCA_016235345.1 Deltaproteobacteria bacterium
CGGCGGGGTGCGGATGAATCGCGGTCCCGTCCACGGTCGTCACCTTCGCGGGGAGGCCCGAAGGATTTCTTCTCCCATGGCTTCTTGTCGCCGAAGTCCCGGCGCGGTGCGGATGAATCGCGGTCCCGTCCACGGTCGTCACCTTCGCGGGGAGGCCCGAAGGATTTCTTCTCCCATGGCTTCTTGTCGCCGAAGTCCCGGCGGGGGCGGTAAGGGGTATCACCCGTTTCCCTTACCCTGCCGGGCCTGTGATCGTCGCGGCGGTCCCTTTCCGGCTCACCGGAAAAATCCCGGCGCGGGCGGAATTCGGCCTCCGGCTCGCGCACCCTTGGCACAAATGTTTCCGGCGCGGGCGGCTCGAAAAAATTAGCCTCGGCGATTTTCAGATGCAGGAGCTTGCAGGGGATGGGGCCGTTATACAAATCCTCCTGCTTGTGGGCCGTTATGCCCAGAAACCGGCCAAGGGTGGGGTTGCCGGTGAACACCCCGGCGGAAAAACCCGGAAAATGCGCGCGCAAAAGCTCGCCAAGGCGGGCATGGAGGGAAGCGAGCTCGCTTTCCTCGCCCATGCGCTCGCCGTAGGGCGGGTTTACCACCAAAAGGCCCTTGTCGCTTCTTGGGTTTTCGGGCGGGCGCAGCTCGGAGAAATCCCTTGCCCGCACCCTTATCAGATCGGCGAATCCGGCCCTTATGATGTTGCCGGAAGCGGACCTTGCGGCCCTTGGGGAAATGTCGCAGCCCACCATGGGGCCGAGTCTTTCTCTGCCCTTTGACGCCCGCTCCAGGGCCTCGGCCCGGAGCATGTCCCACAGGCCCTGGTCGTGTCCCTTCCAGCCAAATGCCGCGTAGTATTCCCTTAAAAGCCCCGGAGCCGTATCCGTGGCCATTAAGGCTCCTTCCACCAGAAAGGTCCCGCTTCCGGCCATGGGGTCCACGAGGCTTGCGCCTTCCGCCGCCAGTCCGGGCCAGCCCAGGGCCATCAGAATCGCGGCGGCCAGGTTCTCCTTCAAGGGGGCCTCGCCGCCTTCCTCCCTGTAGCCCCTTTTATGAAGGCCCTCTCCTGCAAGGTCTATGGACATGACGCCCTGGTCCTGGGAGAGATAGAGATTGAGCCTCACCCTTGGGCGGATAAGCTCCACCGTGGGCCTTACCCGGAATTTGTCCCGGAACTGGTCGCAAACCGCGTCCTTCACCCGAAGGGCCGCGAAATGCGAGTTTGAGATGGAAGTCTCCATGGTTACGGCGTCCACCGCCATGGTGGATGCCTTGGACATGTGATCCGCCCAGTTGACTGATTTTACGCCTTCGTAGAGGCTGTCCGAATCGAAGGCCGGGAATTTTCCCACAATGAGAAGTATGCGGCTTGCGGTCCTGGACCACAAAAGCGCGCGGTAAGCCGTTTCAAGGGTTCCTCTAAAATGAACGCCGCCAGCCGACTCCACGGGGGATTGGGCTCCAAGGGCCTTCAATTCTTCCGCAAGAAGCGCGGACACGCCCTTCGGGGCTGAAGCGAAAAATTCATGCATCGTGTTATCCATGGAGTGATCAGCTAACCTTTCCTGCTGCTGTTGCATTGAGCGCTAAAGTGATGGGCATGGGTTCCGCCGCATCCCGGTTGAATACTATTGGGCCCGGTATGCGGAAATGATCCCCGCCCGAATCGGCGGCCAGCCATTTTTCCCTGAAGGCGGCGGCTGTTTTGAAGGCTTGGGAATTTACGTTCACAACTGTTCTTTCTATGACCAACTCCAGTTTTCCGCCCCGCTCCTCAAGGCGCATCAGGGGCGCTATGGGAATGCCTATGGGCTCCCATTTGTCGAATCCGTGTTCAAGGTTGCGGATGGCCGCCATCTGGCCGGTCGCGTTGTTGGCGATGAGTGAAAACGCCGTCATTCCAAGGTTGTAGGTGTAAACGGCGTCAAACCAGGTGGGGTCCGTGCCCCTTCCGTCGTAACCGAAAAAATGGACCTGGGTCTTGAAATCCGGCGTGGCCTTTTTGTGGACCTTGGCCACTGCGGGCGGAATTTGCATATCCGGCTGGATGAGGCCGCGTTTTTCCAGGGCCGCGCGCAGGGATTTGGGCGAGGAGATTTGCTTGTGGGTAAGGTAGAAAGGCCCTTTCGGGTAATTTTCAAAAAGCACAGGCCCGTAGACGTCGGGGGACAGGCCGGCCTTTCTAAGTGTTTTCGTGAAGTATTCGGGGCGGATGCCCACCTTGTAAAGGCCCTGTTGTTTCAGGGTTTTGAGGTAATCCTTCACAAGGCCGTCCAGCACCTTTTCCGTTTCCACCTGGCTGAAGGGAAAGTTGCCGTGGCTGTCCCGCTCCATCAAAAGCCCCTCCTGGAAAAAGGCGGGGATGTCGGAAAAAAGGTCGTCGTCCCGGGTGTTCCACAGGGTGAAGGCCTTGTCCTCCCGGCTGCGCCTGGCCAGGCGGGCCAGATAGGCCCTCTTTTCGCCAAGGGACGGGAAATCGATGTGGAAACCTGCGTCGTAGATGCGGTTGTACTCGGCTATGATGGCGTTCAGCTTGATTATGAACACCTGGATTTCATTGATGAACTCCAGTATCCCTTCGGGAAGGACGATGATGCCGAAGGCCTTGCCCACTGCGGCCCGGCGCACGATGGCGTCGCAGACCACCCGCGAGAGGTGCCGGAGGGTCATTCCATAGGCGGTGTAATCAGTCCCGGCCCCCGCCGCCTCGGCGGCCTCCAGGCGACGGTTGTCGATGTAATGGGCGAGGTCTTCGCCGACAAGGGTCATGCTGGCGTGGGTCTGCAAGCCCACCTCCAGCGCAAGATGGCTGGCCACCCTGCCCATGACCTTGCAAAGGTGCCAGTACTTGGCCCCGCTGCTGGCGTCCGAGCAGAGGCTGGATATCGAGTTGGCAAAGGCCCGTGCGGCGGAATGGAACCCGAAGGACATGGCGCACAGGGTGTTGCCGTCCCTGTCCCTCACCTGGATGTCGCCGTCTATTGTCTTGGGGACCCCGATCACCTGGACGGATTCGCTGTAAAGCTCCTCCGCCAGAAAGGCCGCGTTGGTGTTGGAGTCGTCCCCCCCCACCACAACCAGGGCGTCAAGGCCCAGCTCCTTCACCGTCTGGCGGGAGCAGCGCATTTTTTCACTGGTGTCGATCTTGGTGCGGCCGGTGCGTATCATGCCGAAACCGCCAAGGTTGCGATAGCGGTTGACCAGCTCGTCCGTAAGGATCACGGCCTCGTTTTCTATGACCCCGTCCGGCCCCATGAGAAAGCCGTAAACCTTGTTTTCCGGGTTCGCCTTTTTGGCCCCGTCGTAAAGACCCGCCACCACGTTGTGTCCGCCGGGGGCCGGTCCGCCGGAAAACACAACGCCTATGGTCCTCTTTTTCCCGAAACGAGCCGCAGCCTCCGGCTCTGATTCAACTGGGGCGGTGATGGCCACCACAGGGTTGTTGATTATTCTGGGAAGTTTTTCAGCCGCTTCCTTGTCAACGTCGAAACGGTATTCGGGCCTTGCCGAAAGGACCGTGTGGCAGGCATCAAAAACCGGGCACACGGGGATAACCGCGTTTCGCCTGTGCCTTGTATCGGGGCTTTCGTCATCGGTAAGGGCCGCTATGCGGGGATGCGACGCAAGGTTCGCATAGGTTTCGAGATCAATTCCGCTCACGCCTTCCTCCTTTCCTGGTCAGCGCCTGACGGCATGCACGAGGCCGCAGCGGTTGGATTCCCGCGTCTCCTCGGAGGATCCGCCCGCCACCGGGCTCACCACCTCCACCACGTTCACCCACTGGTCGGTGAAGGCGCGGTAGGACTTGGAGGACCAGTAGAACATGTCCGTGTTCCATGACGGAAAGGCGGGCTGGGCCTTGTATATGCCCTTCAGTTCAGCCGGGGTGGGCAGCCTCCAGTTGGAGAACCCTCCGGTGGTGAGTTCCTCGGCGTATTGTTTCGCGGTGGGGTAGTCCATGCACGGGCGGCCTTCCATGGCCGAGTCCAGAATGGTCCAGGTCAGGCCGGTCCTGCGGTCGGTTACGGTGCCGTTTCTGCCCGGAACGAACCTCGATCCGTTAAGCTGGCTCCTCACCTGGGCCTGGGTTGCCGCGTCCTTTCTGCCTTCCTTTTTTGCTGCAATTTCCTTCAGCCTGTCCTCGATTTTTTTCTGTACGCTGGTTCCGGGATAGGCTTCGAGAAATTCCCTGTAAACGGCCTCGGCGGCGTCGAGATCGCCGCCCTTTGCCTGGGCGTCGGCCAGAAGGCGCTGATAATGAAGGGCCTCTTTCTGGTAGGTGCGGTAGCTGTCCGCCAGTTTTCCAAGCTCAACGGCCCTTGGATTGTCGAAAAGCCCCACATAGGTCTCGCACAGGGTTATGGCCTCGCCCCATTTTTCGGCTTCGGCAAAAGCGTCGATATTCTTTTTCACCGAAAGGTAAAATTCCTCGGCGGTATCGGATATGAGCTTTTTAACCTCCTCAAGGTGCGCGCCCTTGGGATATTTCTTTATGTATCCGACATAGGCCACCATCCGGTCGTCGACGTTTCTGTTCACCATTGAAATCAGGGTGTTGAAATCACGGTCGTCGGTGGCTGCCCTCAAGCGGGCAAGCTCGGCCTGGGCGCTGCCGATCATCTGGCCGCCCTTGTATTTGGCGAGGAAAGCCTCCATAGTCTGGGCCGCCTTTTCAAACTCCTTTTTTCCCGAAAAGGCGTCCGCGCTTTTTTTGGCCTCGTCGAAGGCGGCCTTTTCAATGCGCACCGAAAGCGCGGCTATTTCCTCCCCGGCCTTCTGGGTGTGCTTGTTTTCCCCGGCGGCGTTTACGTATTGCTTGAGAACGGCGAGCTGCTTTTCGGGCGACTTTTCGGCATGGGCTGCTTCGATGGCGGTGTTGTATTCCTTTTCAAGCCTGTTGGCCTTAAGGAACATTAAAAGCGCGATGACAGCCGCAAGGACAAGAACAAGGCCGATACCGCCCAAAATCGCGTATTTTTTCAGGTCACGGGCCAGGGCCGCCCGCTTGGCCTTCTTCTCCTCGCCCTCTATGGTCCACCCTTTTTCCTTGACGTACTGGTGGATGTAGGCCAGGGCCTCCTCTTCGTCCATGCCGAAACGGGCGGCGGAGGAGATGAGGGTTTTCATGTACTCGGAGCGAAGGGTGCCGTCCATTCCGGCTATTTCGATGTCGTTGTCCAGGTCCTTCAGCTGGCTTCTGGCGCGGGATATGTCGTAGGAGGACCGTGATTCCTCGGTCTTGAAAATGGCGATGCAGTGGCCCACCAGGATGGTGCTGGCGGTTACGATGGCGTCCTTTTTGGATATCTTGCTTATTTCCGTCTGTTTGAACTGGGCCTTTTTCTGCAGGAGTTTCAGGCTGGCGTTGTGCTCCACCTCCAGAAACTCGTACAGGGAGGCGAGGCCCAGAACGGCCAGGTTGTCCTCTATGCCCCTTGCTATGGTGGATTCCAGGCTTTTTCCGGCAGGCCCTGCGCTTTCGCCTTCCTTCACCACCGGGCCGGTGATCCGGCGGCGTATGACATCGACTTCCAGGCCGTGCATCTTGGCGAGTTTCGCCACCTCTTCTTCGGTGACGTAGCCCTTGGCCAGCCTGACGCCGATCTGCTTATCGATCTCGGCGAATTTTTCGGCTTCCTTGTGGGCTATGCGATCCCGGATGTCCTTTTCGGCCAGCCCGTGGAGTTCGGCGAGCTTGGCGACTTCCTCGTCCGTGATGTAGCCCTTGGACATCTGTATGGAAAGATGCCTGTCAACGCTTACGAATTTCTCCTCGGCCTTTGCGGACTGCTGGATGGCGGCGTGCCTGGCTTCTTCCTTGCGGAGTTCCGGGTCCATCATGATGCGCCGTATTTCCGGCAGAAAGCCGATGAATTTTTTCGCCTGGATGCCCTTGGTGGGATGGTTCCTGAAACGGCTCCACTGGGCCTGCTTTTTCTTGATGGCCTCTTCGATTACCCTGGGATCCTCCTCAAGAGGATCCACGGAAAGTTCGAGAAGATCGTAGAAATTTTCCCTGTCGAGCGCCATATCCGTTCCTCGTTCGGTTCCCTTGTGTTAGATTTGTACTGAAACCGGCGGCCCGTTCAACGTTTCTCCGCCGGTTTAGCGCGAAAACAGTTGTCCACCGAAACACGAATACTGTTCCATCAGAAGATTTCTGTCAATGGTAAGTTGCGGACAGCACTAGCCGAATGCGTGTGAAAGCCAGTTGCAGACGGCCTGCGGCCCGCAGCCGGAAGTTTTGAAAATGAAGGTTTTCTGCCAGCTTGTGAGTCCGACGGAGATGATTTTCCCCCGATAAGGGGCGCTCCGCACGCTTTCCCCGGTAAAAAAAGCATGTTATCAGGGTCGCTGGCGCGTTTGTAAAACTATGGGCCAGGCGATTTTCCCTCTACCGCCCACCGCCCCTTGCTCACTTTCTTTTGAAATCCCTCTCGATTTCTGCGTTCGTCCATAAAATCCAGGTGGGGCGTCCATGAGGGCAGTGGGCGGGGTCGGGGCAGGACGAAAGGTCCGAGACGAGCCTTTTCATCTCTTCAAGGGACAGGTTCTGGTTGGCCCGCACAGCGCCGTGGCAGGCGGTGAGAGCAACGACCTCGTCCATTATGCGGGGCATGTCGTTTGCGGATTCGATTTCAAGGGCCTTTTCAGCCAACTGCCTCACAAGCTGCGCAAGGGGCCTTCCGCCCAGAAAGGACGGTGCCGCCTTGATAACGAAGGCGTTTCCGGAAAACGGCTCTATTTCGAGCCCCAGCCCTGAAATTTCGGGAAGGATGCCGACAAGGGCGTCGGCCTCCGCGTGGGAGAGGGTGAGGGTTTCGGGAAAGAGCAGGATTTCCGCCTCGATCCGCCCGGCCATAAGCTGCGCTTTGAATTTCTCGAACATCACCCGCTCGTGGGCCGCGTGCTGGTCTATTATCATCAGGCCCTGGCCGGACTCGCAGACTATGTAGGACGAGCGCATCTGGCCAATGACCCGAAACTGTTCGGGTCCGGCCGCCTTTTGCGGGAAAACGGAAGCCTGGACCAGGGAGGCGGGCGGCGCGATCCTGCATGGGGCCTCAAAGGCTCCCTCCCGTTCGATCAAAAAGGCCGCCACAGGCTCGGCCACCGATGCGCCTGATAGGGCGGGGGCCTGCTGCCGGTGGGTGTCCGTCGGGGCCTCGGCCTCTATTTTGCGGGCATGTGAGGGCAGGGGGGCTCTTGCCGGAAATTGCCCCAGGCCAAGGTCGCGTGCTATGGCTGCGGCCCCGGAGGCGCTTTCCGGGCCGCGCCCGCCGGACCCTGAAAAGGCCGGGCCGGAAGGCTGGGGAGGCGGGGCAGGGGAGGCCTCCCAGGGAACGCGGGCGGCCTCGGACTCCGAAAGCGCCTTGGACACCGCCCGAACCAGGGTGGCGTGGACCTCCTTCGATCTGGCGAACCTCACCTGGGCCTTGGCCGGGTGAACGTTGACGTCCACCTCGGCGTGGGGCGCGTCCACGGAGATCACGGCCACCGGATAGCGCCCCCTTGTGAGCCGCCCGGAAAAGCCCTCCATCACCGCGTGCATAAGAAGCCGGTCAGCCACCACCCTTTTGTTGACAAAAAGGTACAGGGATCGTGATGTGGAGCGCGAGAGTTCGGGAGGGGCCAGTACGCCGGAAATGGAGGCGGCGTCCGTCCCGAAGAAAACTGGAATCAGGTCCCGGCCCGTTTCGTAGCCCAGCACCGCGTGAAAGCGGGCCTCAGGGTTTTTTGCCGCTGGCCAGGAAAAGACCTCGCGCCCGTTGTGGATGAGGGTGAAGGAGACATCCGGGCGGCAGAGGGCAGCGGACGTGACGGTTTCCGCCACGTGGCCCATTTCGGTGGCCGCGCTTTTGAGGAATTTTTTTCTTGCCGGGACATTGTGAAAAAGGCGTGAAACGCTCACCACCGTGCCGACCGGAGCGCCGGTTTCGGCCACGTCCAGCATCCGGCCCGCCTCCACTCTTATTACGGATGCGCACTCGCCTTCTGCGCTGCGGCTAATCAGGGTGAGGGCGGAAACCGAGGCTATGGATGGCAGGGCCTCCCCCCGAAAGCCTAACGTATGGATTTCAAAGAGGTCTTCGTCGGTTTTGATCTTGCTTGTGGCGTAGCGCTCAAGGCAGAGGAGGGCGTCGTCCCGGTCCATGCCACAGCCGTTGTCCGACACCCGTATCAGGCTTTTGCCGCCATCCGAAACCTCTATGGAAATCCTGTCCGCGCCCGCGTCCAGGGCGTTTTCCAGAAGTTCCTTCACCACCGAGCCGGGGCGCTCCACCACCTCCCCGGCGGCGATCTTGTTGGTGAGGATTTCCGGCAGGATTCGGATTTCGGACACGGGTCATTTATCCGGCATGGATTTCATGTGGCGGCAGAGAAATTCCTCGTCCAAAGGCTTCAAGTCGTATTTGACGCAGGCCTCCTCGATGAGTTTTTCGGGGTCGGCGGCCGGGTCCGCAAGTTTCATTTCGCTTATCCACTTGACGGCCCGGCGTAAGTCTTCACCTTCAGGCATGATGGTGGTCATGAAAGCCTTCCTTTCAACAGCCCGTCTAAAAACGCGATACTTTAGTGTCACGCTTCAAAGCCAATTCCGCCACGTACGAACATCCTGATTTAGCCCAAGAACTCTGCGATTTCTTGGGCGGGTACGCTTGCTCATTGGCTTCTCGCGAACCTTAGCATTTCATCGCCAATATTCAAACTGTTATACGGGCTTCTTGGCCAGCCTTTTCAATATACTGTCAAAGGGCTGGTTTTTGTTGATATACGTTCAGGGCCTTTTCAAGATGTTGGGCCACGGTGAGGATGGTCTCCTCCGCAAACTGGTCGGCCATGATCTGAAGGCCTATGGGAAGGCCGCCTTCCGAAAAGCCGCAGGGCACCGAGATGCCCGGAAGCCCGGCCAGGTTCGCCGGAACCGTGAAGATGTCGGAAAGATACATGGTCAAGGGGTCGGAGCATTTTTCGCCCATGAGAAAGGCCGGGGTGGGGCACACCGGGGCCACTATGGCGTCGCAGGCGGCGAAGGCCCTGGCGAAGTCCCTCATGATCAGGGTGCGGACAGCAGAAGCCTTGCCGTAGTAGGCGTCGTAATAACCGGATGAAAGGGCGTAGGTGCCCAGAATTATTCGCCTTCTGACTTCCGGCCCGAATCCTTTGGAGCGCGTGTTGGTGTACATCTCCAAAAGATTCGACGGGTCCGGGTCCCGGAACCCGTATTTCACGCCGTCGTAGCGGGCGAGATTGGACGAGGCTTCGGCTGTTGCGATGAGGTAGTAGGCGGCCACGGCGTATTCGGTGTGGGGAAGGCTCACCGAAACAACTTCGGCCCCAAGGCCTTCCAGGGTTTTGACAGCCTTATACACGCACCTGGAAACGTCCGGTTCAAGCCCCTCGCTGTTGAAATACTCCCCGGGAAGGCCCAGAACCAGGCCCTTCACGTCCCGGCCAAGAGCTTCCGTATAGTCCGGGACCGGCTTGGGCATGGAAGTGGAGTCTTTATGGTCGTGACCGGCCAGCACGTTCATCAAAAGCGCTGCGTCCTCCACGGTTTTGGTGAGGGGTCCCACCTGGTCCAGAGAGGATGCGTAGGCCACCAGCCCGTAACGCGAAACCCGTCCGTAGGAGGGCTTCAATCCAACCACCCCGCAGTGGGAGGCGGGCTGCCGTATGGATCCGCCCGTGTCCGAGCCTACGGAGCCAAGCCCCATGTCGGCGGCCACGGCTGCTGCAGAGCCGCCAGACGAGCCTCCGGGGATGCGCGAAAGGTCCCAGGGGTTTTTGGTGGGCTTATAGGCGGAGTTTTCCGTGGACGAACCCATGGCGAACTCGTCCATGTTGTTCTTGCCCACTATCACCGCCCCCGCGTCCCGGAGTTTCTGCACCACCGTGGCGTCGTAGGGGGGAATGAAGTTTTCAAGGATCTTCGAGCCGCAGGTGGTGCGAAGGCCCTTGGTACACAATACATCCTTCACGCTTATGGGAACGCCGCAAAGTGGGCCGCCCCCGCCACTTTTAAGGGCCTGGTCGCAAAGCTCGGCCTCCTGCATGGCCCGGTCGCGGAAAATGCTCAAAAAGGCGTCAACCTTGGGTTCCACGTCATCTATGCGGGAAAGGATCGAGCCGGTCAGCTCGCAGGACGTAAGCTTTCCCTCGGCCAGAAGCCGGGCCGCCTGGGATATTGTGAGGCGAAATGGTTCCATGATGGCTTTCTTAAAATAAGCTCTAAATTACGCGGGGCACCAGAAAATTGGTTCCATCCTGCATGGGGGCGTTTGCCAGGGCGCTTTCCCGGTCTATGGATGGCCTTGCCTCGTCCTCGCGCAGGGCGTTGCAGATGGGCAGGACGTGGGACGCAGCGGGCACGTCTCCGGTGTCGGCGTTGTCCAGTTTTTTCACGTAGGAAAGTATCTCCCCCAACTGCCGGGCAAAGTCCCCGACCTCGTCCGGCAAAAGGTGAAGCCGGGCCAGCTTGGCCACGTAGAGGACCTCCTCCGGGGTGATCCTTTGTTTTTCTTCGCTCATCCGATTATTGCCGGGCTCAATGTCTTGTTCCATTTTTCGCTTTTCGGAAAAAGTTCAAAAAGTGGGATCGGGGAGTTTCTTCCGTGGCCGGATCCTCTTGAAAAAGGGATGAGAACCACGCCCCGAATAAGTTCTTTCACTCGATTTTCACCACGAGGCTTTCGGCGGAGGTCTCCGAAAGGGCCTTGCGCACCATTTCAGCCTTGGGGCGGTTGCCGTAGCGGCCCACCCTGACCCTGTGGATGTCGTCCTTGCCGGGCCTTTTGATCACCATGGCCCAGGCCGGGTAGCCCTTTTTCAAAAGCAGGCCGACGAGCCTGTCCGCTTCGTCCGCGCTTGTGACCGCCGCCACCTGCACCGTCCAGGTCGCCAGGCTTTCCGCCGCGCCCGGCGTGACAGAAGCTGCGTCCGCCCTGGCCGTGTCGGATTCGGCCTTTTCATCTTCGGGCTTCGATGCGCCAGGCTTATCTTTTGACTTTATCATTTCAGACAGGAACTTCAAAGCTGGCTGCGCCACGCTGCTCACGGACCGGGGGGTGTAATCCCGCGCGGCGGCCTCGGAGGGGGTGTATAAAAGGTGATCACCGGTGTTGTCCCCGGCTTCCTTTGTGAGGTCGGTGGGCCGGCTCCTCTGTTGCCCCTTTCGGAGTTCAATGGTTGAAAGGGCCTGCTTTATATCCGAGAACTGGCCCCGCATGTCCTGGTAATCGTACATGATGGGCCCCTGACGCCTTCCGGCGTAATGCCCCAGGCCGAACATGGCCGCCATGCCGACAAACACGATTGCGGTCAAGATCACAATGGATGACCTGCCAAGGGTCACCTGCTTTCCGGGCGGCTTTTTGACCGGTTTTTTGGACGAATTTTTGGCCGAATTTTTTACCGGGGGCATGGCTTCACATGGTTTCGGGTGCGTTTACTCCAAGAAGGCCAAGCCCGTTCCGGATGACCTTGCGGATGGCGGCCACCAGGGCGAGCCTGGCCTGCGAAAGGCCGGTGTCTTCGGATATTACCCTGTGCCGATTGTAATAGGGATGGAAAAGCGAGGCAAGCTCCAAAAGATAATAGGTGATCCTGTGGGGCTCCAGAAGCCTTGCCGCCTCTCCCACCGCCTCCGGGAAAAGGTTGAGCTTTTTCAGGAGCTTCAACTCTTCGGGCTCCAGAAGGGAGGCTGCTTCGGGGTCTGCCGCAAGCCCGGCCTCGGCGGCCTTTTTCTCTATGGACGAAATCCGGGCGTGAACGTACTGGACGTAATAGACCGGGTTGTCCGAGCTTTTCTGCTTGGCGAGCTCCAGGTCGAAATCCAGCGGGCTTTCGTGGTGCCGGGTGAGGAAGATGAAGCGGGCGGCGTCCGCGCCCACCTCGTCCACCACCTCGGAAAGGGTGATGAACTCCCCGCTCCGGGTGGACATGGCCACGGGGCTTCCGGCCCTTAAAAGGTTGACCAGGGTGACCAGGACCGCCCGGAAGCTCTCTTTCGGCTTTCCGACCGCTTCAACCGCTGCGGTGACGCGGTCCACGTAGCCGTGGTGATCGGCTCCCCAGACGTCGATGACCCTGTTGAACCCGCGCGAGAATTTTTCCGCGTGGTAGGCGATGTCAGCCGCGAAATAGGTGTTCAAGCCGTTCTGGCGCACCACCACCCTGTCTTTCTCGTCGCCGTAGGAGGAGCTTTTGAACCACCAGGCCCCGTCCAGCTCGTAGATCAGGCTGCGGGCCTTCATATCGCCAAGGGTCTTGTCCACGAAGCCCGAATCGTAGAGGGACTGCTCGGAAAACCAGTTGTCGTGTATCACCCCGAAATTTTTCAGATCGGCCCGGATGCCGTCCAGAATGATCCGG
Organism: Deltaproteobacteria bacterium; assembly: GCA_016235345.1. Classification (NCBI taxonomy): domain Bacteria; kingdom Pseudomonadati; phylum Myxococcota; class Myxococcia; species Deltaproteobacteria bacterium. The sequence continues at coordinate 12,370 of JACRLG010000029.1, forward strand.
GCGGCCTTTCTGGCGCACAGGGCCACGGCCTCTTCTCCGGGAAGGGCCGCCAGTTCCGCGCCGTGTTCCTCGCTTATCCGCCTTGCGATGTCCCTTATGTAAGGCCCCTGGTAGGCGTCTTCGGGAAAATCGATGCTTTCGCCCTTCTCCTCCTGCATCCGAAGCCACACGGAAAGGCCTAAGGTGCGGATCTGGCGGCCCGAATCGTTTATGTAGTATTCCCGTGTCACGTCGTGCCCGGTGAAGGCCAGAAGGCTCGCCAGGCAGTCGCCCACAGCCGCCCCCCTGCCGTGGCCAACGTGAAGGGGGCCGGTGGGGTTGGCGCTCACGAACTCCACCATGACCTTTTCGCCCCTGCCGATGTTCGAGGACCCGTAGAGCGAGTCCCTGCCGTGGACCACGGAGAGGACCTTGCGCCATCCTTCGGGGCGGATGAAAAAGTTGATGAATCCGGGACCGGCGATTTCCGAACGGGCCAGGATGTTTTCCGGGTCTTCAATGTGATCGAGGATCGCAGCCGCGATTTTTTTCGGGGCCTTTTTCTCGTCCCTTGCCATGGTCATGGCGAGGTTGGTGGCGAAATCGCCGTGGGCCTCCTGCCTTGGTTCATCCAGAAGAACGGGTGAGGCCAGGGGGCAGGTGAGTTCGCCTGCGTTTACCGCGTTGTTCCAGGCGTTTGAAATTATTGCCGCCAGGGCTTCCTTCATGGTCAACTTTCGTTAAGCATTTTACAACATGCTGATTTGAAATGGGTTATCGGTTCGCATACCAAGCATCGGCATCCTTTTACTCATAATTGGTTTTGGGATTTTAGTCAAGAAATCGAGTTTGCCCGCCATTTGAACCGGCGCACCCGGAGTGTGAAACCCAAACTTTACTTTTATCAGGTCATTTAAAATGGTATAATTAAGAATACACATGCCCTGTCTTAAGGTGAAGGAGTTCTTGGCCCGCCGGTACAGGCTAAGACAAGCCGCCTCTACAAGGGCTGTATTTTTCCATGCAAGGCAAGACCATGAAAGACGGATTTGAAATTCGCGGGGAAACCATTCTGGTTGTGGATGACGAGGACGTCACCCTCTTGATGATGGACCTGTTGCTGACAGGCGCTGGTTTTGCAGTGAAAAAGGCGAAAAGCGCCGTGAAGGCCCTGGAAATGATAGGGGCGGAGCAGGTGGACCTGGTTCTCACCGACCAGGAAATGCCCGAAATGGACGGCCTGGAGCTTCTGGAGCGGGTCAAGGCCATCCGTCCCAATTTGCCGGTCATCATCTTCACCGCCCACGGAAGCCTGCCCAAGGCCGTGGCCAGCATCAAGAAGGGGGCGGACGATTACCTTAACAAGCTGGTGAACCAGGAAGAAATCCTGGCTGTGATCAGGCGCTCCCTGGAGTTCAGCCGGATGAGCGAGGCCAACTTAAGGCTCAAGGCCCACCTGACGGAACTCTACAGCTTTCACGTGATCCAGACCCAGTCGCCCCTCATGAAGGAATGCCTGGAACTCGCCGAAAAGGTGGCCAAAAGCGCCATGACCACCGTCTGCCTTTCCGGGGAGAGCGGAACCGGCAAGGAGGTCCTGGCCCGTGCCATTCATTTTTCCGGGGAGCGCATGGACGCGCCCTTCGTTGCCGTAAATTGCGCGGGAATTCCGGCGGGGCTTCTTGAAAGCGAGCTTTTCGGCCATGTGAAGGGGGCATTCACAGGGGCTGACAGGGATCACGCCGGACGCTTCGCCACCGCCGCCAACGGCACCCTGCTTCTGGACGAGATTGCGGACATGCCGCTGGGGCTCCAGGCCAAGCTCTTGAGGGTTCTCCAGGAGCGGGTTTACGAGCCGGTGGGGTCCAACAAATCCTTGCGCGCGAATTGCCGGGTAATAACCTCCACAAACAGAAAACTCTGGGACATGGTAAAGGCGGGCGCCTTCCGGGAGGACCTCTATCACCGCATAAACGCCTTTCCCATAATCCTGCCGCCCCTGCGCCAGCGCCGGGAGGACATCCCCCTTCTTGCCGGGCATTTTCTCTCAAGGCTGAGCGACGAGCTGGGCAGGCCGGTTTTCAGCCTTGCCCCGGACGCCCTGGCCACGCTTTCGGATAATTTCTGGCCCGGCAACATAAGGGAGCTTAAAAACTGCCTGGAACGCGCCGCCATAATATCGGACGGAAGCGTCATCCAAATCGGGCATCTTGGCATAAGTCCGGCCAAATCAGGGCCCAAGGAGGTGCAGACCGGCCGGGACGGAAGGATAATTCTTACCGTTTCGGTGGAAAAGGAGGACTTCGGGCTGGACGCCCTGGTGGGAAGGATTCTTGAAATAGCCCTGGAAAAATTCGGCAAAAACAAGAGCCGGGCAGCGGCCTGGCTCAAGGTGGACCGGAAAATGTTCTACAGAAGATAGGGACGCCTGCCCAAAAACGCGAACTGCTGTATTGTATGGAGCCACAATCTCCTATTCGTTTGCCGCCGCAATTTCGTCTATCAGCTCGGCCAGGGCCAGGGCCAGGGCGGGATGGAGCCGACCGGCAAGGGCCGAATCGCCTTCCTCAGCCGCCCTTTCCAGGCGTTCGGCTGCGTCTTTGGTGCGGCTTGCCCCCATCTGCATGGAAAGGCCCTTTATGGAATGGGCCATGCGCCTCAAATCCTCCAGGCTGCCCGTTTCAGCCGCCCGGTTCAATGCGTCAAGCCTTGCGGGAACCGTTTTCAGGAAAAGCTCGGTCACCTTTTTAAGCGAGTCGAGGTTGCGGCCCAGCCTTTCGAGAAGCCACTCGCGGTCAAGAATCGCGCCCGGCGCGGGGAGAACCCGGTCATCGGCATATTCGGAAAATTGCTGGGAGCCGGGCTCGCCAAGGCGCTCTTTCATAACCTTGGCTATGGTTTTCATCAGAATCGGCACGTCAACGGGCTTGGCCACGTAATCGTCCAGCCCCGCCTCAAGGAATCGCTCCCGGTCGCCTTTCAGCGAATGTGCGGTGAGTGCGATCACGGGAACGTCGTGAGGAGTGGCCCAGCCTTGGGCCATGCGCAGCCTTCGGGTGGTTTCCATTCCGTCCATGCCCGGCATCTGTATGTCCATCAACACCAGCTCAACCCGGTTTTCTTCCAGGAAGCGCAGGGCCGCTTCGCCGTCCTCCGCCGTGGACGGCCTGTAACCCGCCCTTGCGAGAAACAGGCAGATCATCTGGCTTATGACCGGGTTGTCCTCCACCACCAGAATATCCAGGCCTTCCTGCATCCTTGTTTCTGTAAGCGGCATTCTGTTTTCAGTCTCCCTGCCCGGCGTGAACCGCGATGTGAAAAAGAAGGTGCTTCCAAGGCCGGGAGCGCTTTCAATCCATATGGCCCCGCCCATCAGTTCAACCAGTTTCCTTGAAATGGAAAGGCCCAGACCGGTGCCGCTGTGCCTCCTGGTGAGAAATTCCTCCGCCTGGGTGAACTGGTTGAATATGAATTCGTGCTTCTCAGGGGCGATGCCGATGCCCGTGTCCCTTACGGAAAAAAGCAGGCTGAGGGTTTCGATGGGGGCCTGAGACGGATCGCCTCCGTTTTCGCCGCCAACGGGTGCGGGTCTGACCGACAGTTCGATCGAGCCGACTGCTGTGAACTTAACGGCGTTTCCAAGCAGGTTCACGAGCACCTGGCGAAGCCGGTAGGGGTCGCCCGACAGGATTGCGGGAATTTTCCGATCGATGGAGTACGACAGTCCAAGTCCCTTTTTATCAGCCACCACCCTGAAGGATTTGACCGTGCTTTCAAGAAGTTCCGGCAGCGAAAAATCCAGTTGCCGGATTTCCAGCTTGTTGGCCTCGATCTTGCTCATGTCCAGTATGTCGTTTAGCAGATTCAACAGGCTTCTGGCCGAATCCAGGACAGGCTCAAGGCATTCCCTCTGGCGAGGGTCGAGTTCCGACTCAAGGGCCAACTGGGTCATGCCCATGATGATGGTCATGGGGGTTCTTATCTCGTGGCTCATGTTGGCCAGGAACCTGGATTTTTCCTTGCTGGCCTCCTCGGCCTTCTCCTTTGCCAGCCGCAGCATATCCTGGGCGGTCTTGCTCTCATGGATGTCCACCGCCATCTCGTAGCGCACCATGCGCCCGTCGGGCCAGCGTATGGCCTTGTCAAAGCACCTGTACCAGCGCCCGGCCACCGGGTTCAGCATCTCCCACGTGTGGCTCCTGCCTAAATTTTCCCCGAATATCATTGGGTTTGTGCAAAAATCGCAGGGCGTCTCCCTGTTTTGAAACACCCTGTGGCATATCATCCCCTTGGCGTCGCCCATGACATCGCGCAAGGTCTTGTTCATATAAAGGATTTCATATGTGTCGGGATCGGAGACGTAGATTATTTCGTTTGAGGCGTCGAATATGGAGAGGAACTGCTGGCGCTCGAAATCGAGGGCCTGGCTTGTTTTCTTGTGGTTGTCGATTTCCAGGGTGAGCTTGGTGTTGACGCTGACCAAGTCCCTTGTCCGTTCGTCCACCTTTTTCGCCAGAGTCCTGTTCCGGCTTTCAACAGCCCTGACCCTTGCCTTGTATCCGCCGTAAAGGAACAAGCAGAACAATATCGCAATCACCAGCCTGAACTGCCAGGTCCCCCACCAGGGAGGGGTGATTACAATGGAGAGGGAGGCCCCGTTCCTGTTCCACATCCCGTCGTTGTTGGACCCCCTTACCCGGAAAACGTATTTGCCGGGATGAAGGCTGGTGTAAGTGGCCAGCCTGTTCTGGCTGTCGGTGTTTATCCAGCGGGAGTCGTAACCTTCCAGGATGTAGGCGAAGCGGTTTTTTTCAGGCACGGCGTAGTTCAAGGCTGAAAACTCGATGCTGAAAACCGACTGGTCGTGGCTGAGCACGATTTTTTCCGTAAGGCCGACGGGTGATGAAAGTACGCTGTCCCTGCCGGGCCCGACGCTCTTGTGGAACAGGAGAAAATCCGTGAATACGACGGGCGGCGCTGTTTCGTTGTGGCGTATGGCAGCCGGGTCGAAGCGGTTCAGGCCCGCGTTGCCGCCGAAATAAAGCTCGCCGTTTCTGGTCTTCAGATAGGAAAGGGGAGCGAAGGCTGAGGCCTGAAGCCCGTCCCTCCGGTCGTAGGTCTTGAAGTAGCCGGTTTTTGGGTTGTAGCAAGTCAGCCCCGAGTTGCCGGAAAGCCAAAGGTTGCCAGCATCGTCTTCCAGGATGCCGAAAATGGGCCCGTTCAAGGCGGGTTCCGCCGAATCGGGGCGAGAGAACCTGCATGTCCTGGGGTCATACCGGTCAAGGCCTCCCACGGTTCCGAACCAGATGATCCCGGATGAGTCCTGGTGCATGCAGTAAATGGTGTTGGCCCTTATGGACGCCGGATCGTTTTCCCGGTGTTCGAAATGATCGAATACGCCGGATTCCGGGATGAACCTGTCGACCCCCTTTCCGATGACGCTCACCCAGAGGAAGCCCCCGGTATCCGACAGTATGGCCAGCAACCTGTCGTCAGCGAGGCTTGCCGGGATCATGGGGTCGTGGCCGTACCGGATGAAAATCCCCGAACTTCTGTCATACCTGAAAAGCCCGCTGCCGAAGGTCCCCACCCAAAGATCGCCCCTTGGGTCCTGGTGAAGGAACAGTATCAGTTCCTTTCCGGCTGGCGCTCCGCTCCTTATGTCAAGGGGAACCTGCCTGAAGGCGCCTTTCTCCCTGTCAAGGATAAGAAGCCCCGCGTCCCACGATCCCACCCACAGCGTTCCTGTGCGGTCCTCCAGCACCGACGTGGCCATTCCGGCCCTGACTCCACCCTGGGATGCCAGGCGCCGTCCGTAGTTGGTGAATCTGCCGGTCTTCGGATCAAGGCGGTCCAGCCCGCCGTCTGCCGAGGTTATCCACACCATGCCGGAGGAATCCTCGAACATTCCCCGCATCTTGTTGCCGCCCAGTCCCTGGGTTACCGCCGGATTGTAGCGGTAGGGTATGAATTTTATGGCGTTGGGGTCGATCTTGTTGACGCCGTCCGTCATGGTGCCGACCCACAGGGCCCCGGTCCGGTCCTCGCATATGCTGATTACGGAGTTTTCCGTGAGGGAATAAGGATTCGCCGGATCGTTTAAGTAGCGCCTGAAGGTTCCAGAGGCCCGGTCCATATGGTTGAGGCCGCCGCCCCTTGCGCCCACCCAGAGCCGACCCGTCCGGTCTTCGTGTATGAAAGATATGGTGTCGTTGCTTATGCTTGCAGGATTGCCGGGATCGTGTCTGAACCTCTTGAATTTTTTAGTTTTATTGTCGAAGCGGCAAAGCCCGCCGAGCTGGGTGCCCGCCCACAGGACGCCCGCGCTGTCCGCAAAAAGTGCGACCACCGTGTTGTTGGAAAGGCTTTCGGGGTCTTCGGGATCATGCCTGAAGGTTTCAAAGGCGCGTTTTTCCGGGTCGAAACGGCAAAGACCTTCATTGGTTCCAGCCCACAAGCGCCCGTCTTTGTCCCTGCCCAGGGACCTCACCTGGTCGTTGGGCAGGCTCGCCGGGTCATCGGACCTGTGAGTGAAAACCGTGAACCTGCCTGTTTTGGGGTCGAGAAGAGCCAGGCCTCCAAGCGTGGCCACCCAGAACCGTCCGTCCTTTTCTTCCGCAAGGGCCTGGACGCGGTTTTCGGGAAGACTTTGCGGGTTTTTCGGGTCGTTTAAAAAGCTGATGAATTTTTCGGTTTTGGGATTGAACAGGCTGAGTCCGCGCCCTGTCCCTATCCACAAAAGCCCGGCCTTGCTTTCCGTTATGCAGTTGATTACGTTGTAGCTGATGGAGGATTCGTCGTCCGCCCGGTGGGAAAAACTTTTGAACCTGTATCCGTCGTACCTGTAAAGGCCGCTTTCTGTGCCGAACCACATGTAGCCGTAGCTGTCCTGGAAAACAGAGGAAACCTGCTGGCCGGGCAGCCCGTTTTCGGCGTTTATGCGCTCGAAGGCCAGGTTGAACTCGTCGGGCTGGCCGGCCGCCAAGGTCAGGGAGGGCGAAAACAGAAAGGCGGCTATGGCAAGGACTGTCAGAACCTTACGCATAAGGTTTTTCCTGAAAACATGGATCGGGGTTACGAAATTTAACGGCCTGTACCATAAACGAACATAAAAAAGAATATCATAAAATCAATGAATTAAGAAACAAATTTTTTAAGCATGGCCCAAAAAGGTACAGAGGCGGTTTTCTGGAGCCTTATGGAAAAGCGCAAGCCCTGCCTGTGGCCGAGCTCAGGGGGACGGGTGCGTAATTTTTCTGACTGGCGGCCAGCCCGCCAACTACGCCTGCGTGGGCGAATGGTTTTTCGACAAATCCGCCATACGGTTTACGCAGTGAAAGGAAAAAACCATGACGGACGCAAAGATGACCAGGGTGGGCAGTTCGGAATGCATAATGCACGGGCCACGCAAGCTTTTCGTGTGCGGCTGTCAGCCCCTGGAACAGGAGGCTGTCTGCGAGATGCTCGAACACGAGGGCGTTATTGGAGTGGATGTGGTGTTTTGCCTGCCTTCGGACGCTGAAACCAAAATGAGCGAACTTTTCGCCCTTAAACACAAGAGCGGGATGGGAGACGAGAGCCGGATGCCCCGCGCCACAATCATGGGCGGGATCACGGAGAAAGAGCTTCACCAGATTATGGGCGCATGGCGGGAGTTGGGCCTGCCTTCCCAGTTATGGGCGGTGCTCACCCCCACGTCCGAGGCGTGGACCTTAAGGCAGCTCATCACCGAGCTTCAGCGGGAGAAAAGGGAAATGGACAGGCGGCCCCGGCAGTGACCGCGAGAAAAACTCAATATCCTCCAGGGCGGTCAGCACTCCTTATTAAGAGGCATCCCCGACCAGTAGGGAGAAGCAAAAAGGGCCTGTCGGCAAAAACCGGCGGGCCCCGCACAAGCACTCGGACTTTTCTATGAACCGGACTTATTCTTCATCCAGGCGGACGCAATGCTCCATTACCATGTCCAGGCGCTGGGCGAAGTATTCCGGCAGGCCGATGAACTCAACCCCGCAGTGGCGCAGGCAGTAACCGTAGGCGAGGGAATCTGGCTGATCTGCTGCCTGATCGTGAACCGTCCGGCAGGCGACGTCCCGTAAAAGAAAACCCTGGCCTGCCAGAAAAATCGTTATGCGCCCTTCGGGCGGCTCCGTATCTCTTTCGATATGAACGCCTTCGTCAGCCAGATATTGAAACATCAGACCCCCGCGACTGATGTTGCAGATGGGCCCCACCCTTTCGGCGGAGTCGGGCATGGCGGCATAAACGCCTTCGGGTGCGCGGTAACGGGCATAGCGGCGTCTTTCTCGTCCGGCTGAGTCCCCCCGAAACATGGATACCTCCACAGGCCCAAGCGTCATGGAATTTTTTGATTTTTTAATGGGAGTATTGTCTTTTAAAAATGACATAAATTTTATATCTTAGCAAGACTAAATTCTCACCCATGAAAGAAAAGCTCCACGCAAAACACCCCGAAAACCGCATAAAGGCCCAAATTGCTTGTAATATTACGTATTGTAAACGGAACCCCCTTCTTCCGCCAAGACATGTATTAAGCGAAGCATGGTTCTTTTCCATTTTTAAAAAACCGGCAAAGGGAAGAAATGCCCCGATCTTCCTCCCTCCGCCATTTTCGGGAAAACAAAAATGGAAATAATTTGCGCTCCTGGTAATAATGGGATGCGCCCTCCTGTCGCTATAGTCGCCTTGCCCCAAAAGAGGTTACAGGCTTGGAGATTATCCGTCCTGACCGGAACCGGGCGGCAGATCTCCAAGGCGCAGGTTCGATCCGGCCCCCCGCCACAGGCCCTCCAGATCGTCAAGAAGTCTTCTGATCTCGCGCTCCGCCGTTATTTCGCGATGGGGCGGCAGGTTCTTCACGCCTTCGAGTTCAAGGGCCAGCAGGACCGAAACGATGGTCAGCCTGTCGGGGGCCGTGGCCGGGATATAGCTGCAATGGCCGTCCTTTCCAGGCCGGGTGGCGGCGAGCACCCCGGCTGCGGCAAGTTGCTCAAGGACATCGGCCACGCTCCGCCAGGGAAGGTCAAAAGCGTCCGCCATTGAAACGGCGTTTTCCGGCGAAAGTCCACGGGAAAACCGGTCCATGGCGCGATGAACCAGGCAAAGGGCCAGCACGGTTCTCTCGCGGGTGCAGAGCCTTTCAAACAGAGGCTCGAAGGCGTAGGTGCCAGCGTGTCGGATGGCGAAAGCGAATTCCGCGCCGAACAAAATGATCATCCAGGAGGTCTGGACCCACAAGAGGAGGAGGGGCAGGGCGGCGAAACTGCCGTAAACCGCGTTGATGCGGGTGACTCCCACCTGCAATCCGATGTAAAAGAACTGGAACATGAGATAGAGAGTGCCCGCCACGATGCCGGCAAGCACCCCGGAAAACCACGGGATCCGACCGTTGGGCATGAAGATGTAGATGAATGACAGAAGCACCCAGATCACGCAGTATGGCAGAAAACCCAGATAATAGAGGATGAACGGGCTTATCTCGCTTATGGCATCCACCGACATGAGCAGGTTTTTTACGTGGGTGGAAAAGACCACGGCAGAGGTTGACGCGGCAAGCCACAGGATGGGCGCGAGTATTCCGGCAGCGACGTAGTCGGTGGCCATTCTTACCAGCCTGCGGGTTTTCCTGATTCCCCACACGGTGTTGAAGGCGATTTCCATGTTCCAGAACACCCGGAAGGCGCTCCAAAAAAGGATGAGGAGCCCGGTGCCCGCTATGATGCCGCCCTGGGCGCTTTTGAGCGTCTCAAGGGACATGCGGATGACTTCCGCCACCACCTCCCTCTGGCCGGTAAACCAGCCGTAAAGCTGGCCCTCCACCGCTTCCTCGAAGCCGAAGCCCTTGGCTATGCCCAAAACAAGGGCCAGCATGGGCACCAGAGACATGACGGTATAATAGGTGAGCACCAGGGCGCGTTCCGAACACCGGTTTTCCATGTAGCCGCGCACCGCAAGCGCCGGCACCCTCAAAAGATGCAGCGCAACGGCCCGCCCCACGGAAAGGTCCCGTGCCCTTATCTCCCATATGCCCTGGGCGAGAAATCGCCATGCCTTTCCGGGTGCGGATGAACCCTTGACCATATAATGATTCCCCTGTCGCAGCGGAGTTCCGTTTTACGGACTCTAAGGCCGATCCTCATCAAGAGCTTCCCGCACCTTTGCGGCAAGGTCTTTGACGGAAAAGGGCTTCTGTATGAATTTCACGCCTTCTTCCAGCACGCCCTGGTTGGCAATGACGTCGTCCGTATATCCCGACATGAACAGGCACTTCAAGTCCGGATACAGGCGTTTCAGCTTGTTTGCCAGGTCCAGCCCGTTCATTTCGGGCATCACGATGTCGGTAAGGATCAGGTGGATCGGTCCGGCATGTTCTGCGGCGATGCGCATGGAATCATTGGGTGTGCCAGCCGAAAGCACTGTGTAGCCTTGCTTTTCCAGCATAATCCTGGCGACCTTGGCCATGCCGGGTTCGTCCTCGACAATCAGTATGGTTTCCTGTCCTTTAAGCGCCGGCGACGCAAAGCCCTCCTCCCCCTCCCGGCGGTCCTTGCCCCCGTATCGGGGGAGATAAATCCTGAAAGCGGACCCCTGGCCCGGTTCGCTACGGACATCGATGAAGCCGTTATTCTGTTGCACGATGCCATAAACCGTGGCCAGGCCCAGGCCAGTGCCCTTGCCCACCTCCTTGGTGGTGAAAAACGGCTCGAAAAGCTTTTCCAGGGTTTTCCCGTCCATGCCGCAACCATCGTCGCTGACGCTCAGCATGACATATTCCCCGGGCGCGGCCCCCTCGTGTTCGGCGCAAAAGTCCTTATCGATCGCGGCCTTTCCGGTTTCAATGGTCACCCTGCCGATGCCTGAAATGGCGTCCCTGGAATTGACGCACAGGTTGGCCAGCACCTGGTCTATCTGTGAGGGGTCCACCCTTACCGGCCACAGGTTGGAGCCGGGGCTCCAGATCAGGGTTATGTCCTCGCCCATGAGCCTCCGGAGCATCTTCAGCATCCCCTCCAGGACCTCGTTCAGGTCCAGCACCTTTGGGGCCACCGTCTGCTTGCGGGCGAAGGCCAGAAGCTGCCTGGTCAGGTCAGTCGAACGGCTTCCGGCCTTTTGGATTTCCTTGAGATCGTTATAAAGAGGAGAAGCCGGGTCAACCACTTCCAGGGCCAATTCAGTGTGTCCGAGGATCACCCCCAGCATGTTGTTGAAATCATGGGCCACTCCGCCGGCCAGCCTGCCCACGGATTCCATTTTCTGGGCCTGGTTCAACTGCGCTACAAGTTTTTGCCGTTCATCTTCCGCCCTTTTGCGCTCGGTGATGTCCCGGCAGATGCTCATAATGGCGGGCTGGCCATCCCAGTTGATCACTCGCGCGCTGACTTCGACTGGGATGGGCGAGCCGTCCTTGCGCAGATGCTCGGTCTCAAAAGAAAGATGTCCGTGTCCCATCAACCGGGCCATCCGTTCCGGCACCTGCCGGGCGTGCGCCGGTGAGTCAACCTGATTTATCGTCATGGAAATCAGCTCTTCGCGGGTGTAGCCGAGCATTTTGCAGGCTTCGGGGTTGGCCTCCAGTATCCGCGCTTCCGTGTCGTGGATGAAGATGGTGTCTCCCGCGCTCTCGAACAGGAGCCTGTGCTTTTGTTCGCTCTGTTTAAGCGCCTCCTCTGCACGCTTGTTTTCGGTGACGTCCCGGATGATGCCGCGATAACTGGAAATCACTCCCTGCTCATTTTCCACCGCCGTCAGGGCGCAGTGCGTGATCATGTGTTCGCCGTTCTTTTTCTTTACCACAACCTCGTATTGGGCCGTTCCTTGTTCGTGGACCATGGCCAGTATACGCGTTCTGTCCGGCGGATGCGCGTAGACATCCCGCTCCAGATCGAGGCTCAATATCTCCTCTTTGGTGTCATAGCCGAACATCCTGACACCCTTTTTGTTCATGTCGAGAATTTTTCCCTCGGGGGATGTAACGAAAAGCCCGTCGAAGGATTCCTCAAAAATAGCGCGGTATTTTTCCTCGCTCTTCCGCAAGGCGTCCTCGGCTTCCTTGCGTTCGGTGATGTCCAGGGTGATGCCCTGGTAGTGGGAGACTTGGCCGTCCGCGCCCTTGCGCACCCACGTGCGGTCGTCTATCCAGCGCGCCTGGCCTTGGGCCGTGATTATGCGGTACTCCTGGGTGAACTCGTCGCGGCCCAGAGAGGTGAAGCGCTTTACCTCGCAGGTGATCCTGGCCAGGTCATCGGGGTGAACGATGGAGGCAAAATCCACCCGCCCGCTCGTGAAATCCTCCGCAGTGTAGCCGAAAGCCGAAACGTTTTCCGAGACAAACTCCACCGGCCAGCCGGGGACCGCTTTCCAGAGCCAGGCCGTTGCCGGGCTGCGGTTGACGATGAACTCCATCTCGCGGCGGGCGTCCTCGGCCAGCTTGCGGACGGTGACGTCCAGGAGCACGCCGTTCCAGAGAGCGCCGCCCTCGGGAAGCCTCCCGGGGTTGGATGAGCCGCTAACCCATATAATCCCTCCATCGGGTTTTACTAAACGGAATTCGCAGGCCCAGCGTTCCACCCGTTCCACCGCCAGTGCCACGGACTGACTGAACATGGCCCTGTCATCGGGATGAATGTTTTCCAACAGGCGGTCCATGTCGGTCAGCTCGGCAAGCGGCCTCCCCAGCAATCCCTCGGCCCCGGAGCTTAAGTATGGCAGGGAAAAAGACCCGTCCGGGCTTACCAGAAACTGATAAACCACCCCCGGTATATTGGCCGTGATGTCCATCAGGTGCAACTCGCTCTCCCGGCGCGCCGCATCGGCAGGGCTGTCCCCTTTGGCGTCATTGGCCGGCATCGCAAATTCATTGTTTTCCATTGGGCACCTCGGCCGGGGGTTTTCGCAAAAAAATCTCCATCAAATCCACGCTCTGAAAACGGCCCGATATCACTCCCGAATCATATGCGAAAAGGCAACGGGCAAATGCAACTGTTAAGCGGAGCATGGTTCTTTTCCGTTTTAATGGAACCTGGCCGAGGGGCGAAACACTAGAAGCCTGCTCCTACGCCGTTTTTGGGAGTTCAAAAAATGGAATTAAACCCTGCTCCCAGTAATATCGCCGGGAAATGGATCGGGTATGATTTTGGCGTTTCCGAAAAAGCCGGAGGAGGAAGGCCGGGACATTTCCCGCCTAGCCGGATCGCCTCAGTAAGGGAAAAGAACCTTGCCTCGTGTAACAGCGCGCCGGAAGGAACCGGCCTTGAAGCGCAACGCCCGGTTTTGCCTTTGCCGGTGGGTAGGGAACTGCATTTTTCCATCATGGCTGTGAATTGTTTTCGGCAAGGCGGTTTTTCCCGGGAGCGCAGGGTGAAAGGCCCCTTTTACTTTTTCGCTCATGCTGAAAATTGTTGCGCTCCGTATTTTTCATTATAGCATACGGGACAGAAGCGAAACTTGTGGAAATTGAAACACGAAAAATCATACATAACTTAATTGTGGACTTACAAGGCCTTTATGGCCGCCTCAAGACGGCCAATGCGGCCCGCAGTTAAAAAATATATGTGGCTTGAACTATTTACAGCTCGGTCAAGCTCCCTCACCCGGCCTTCGTCCACCCTCTCCCAGAGGGCGAGGGTAGGGTTAGCTATGGTAACTCAACTCTCCCTCTCCCTCTGGGAGAGGGCCGGGGTGAGGGAAAAATCGGCCCGACGTGCTGAGAATAGTATAGAGTCACAAAAATATATGAATTTTTGTTGATTCTCCGCCCGACATTGCCTATAAGCCACGAAACGAACGCGCTCGTAGCTCAGGGGATAGAGCACCAGCCTCCGGCGCTGGGGGTCGCAAGTTCGAATCTTGCCGGGCGCACCAAAAAATGCAGTGAAATGAAGGGGTTACGGAGTCGGTCCGTAACCCCTTCGCCTTTGTAAAACCAATCGTGCGGGACTTTATGCGGGACTTTTTTCAAATGCTGTGTTTCCGGGCCTCCGTTGGCAGTGGTCGCAAGGATACGGTTTATTTTCGAGTGGTTGAAAAGGCCAAACCCGAAAATATCCGAAAACGACCATCCAACAAAAAGAGTTCCAGAACCGTCCAGCATTTATCTATCCCTTGTGGTTTGCAGCCGCCTCGAAAACGTCCATCGCGTCCCGTTCGGACTGCCCCAAGCTGTGAAGGTAAATCTCTGTCGTCAAGCGGTTCTCGTGGCCCAGGATGCGCTGGATCGAGCTGACGGGGACGTTATTCCCCTCCATCAGTGACGCCCCTGAGTGCCGGAAGGCGTGGAACCGGAAGTACGGAACCCCTGCCTTTTTACAAAGCCCCTGCATGATCCGCTTCCGATCCAGAAACGGGCCTTTGATAATCTCACCCGACTTCTTCTCCCGGTAGGTGTGCCAGAACACCCAAGGAACGCTTTGATCCCGCAAGACCTTCCGACGGGCCATGATTACATAGAGCCGACTCGTCAACGGGACTTTGCGGGGCGTCCGGTGGCCGCCCTTCTTCTTCCGGGTGTAAAGCACCAGGAACCGCTTCTCCAGGTCCACGTCTTCCCAGATCAGGCCATTGATCTCGCTGACGCGGGCCATGGTGTCCCGAAGGGTCCAAAGATAATCCTGGTCGTCGGGGGAAGCTACGGCAATGACTTTGTCCAGGTCTTCGGAGTTGGGGACGTACCGGATCGACTTTTCAGCCGGGAAGAAATCAATCCCATCGGTGGGGTTCACCTTTATAATGCTTCGTTTCTTGGCGAAGTTGAAGGTCGCCCGAAGGCTGCGAAGGTCTTTGTTCGCGGCGGAAGCAGATACGGCTGACAACCTATTTAAAAGGTAGTCTTCCACCATGTCCCGGTCAATTTCGTCGGCCTCGAAATCACCCCATGCCCGCCCCCACCTTTTGGCTATGTACAAATATTCCTGATAATGCCGGGGGCAGTTATAGGCCTTGACGTGATCAAGCCTTAGATTGACCATCTCCAAAAATGCCGTGCCGGTTGATGGGTTTTCCTGGGCGGGGTTCAGGGCCTCCTCTCTTTGTTTTGCCTCGGCTTTTGAGGCTTGACCCTTTGTCCCGTACCAGGGGCTTGTGTAACGAATCCCCTTCAGGACAAAGTCGAATCTCCATCCCTTCTTTTTGTCCGAATAAACGCTCATATAGGTTCTCCTTTGATGGAAATACCAGAGAACCCCCAAGCCTTCTGCCGCCCACTTCCTGCCAGTGTTCATAAACCCAACTGGTGCTTTTCTTCAGGAAAAGGGCGACCTCCCTGGGAGTCATTATTTCCAAGTCGGTTTTATTGTCAACTTTTTGATTTTCTGGTTCGTTTTTGTACAATGTGTTCATGGTTCAAGCTTTTTCTTAGTTTTTGTCTGACAGAAACTGATAAAGCTATTCCTGCCAGACAATGTGCTAAGATAAGCTTTTACATGTCAACCCGAGGTGTGGAATGATGGCATAACAAGCTTAATTAATTATAATTATAGATATCTATTCTGAATATTCCTACGAAAATCAAACATATCACCCTCCTACAAATGGCAGGTCAGACAGCCATAAACGCCCTTGTCCCATTCATCCCAGTCGCCCATGGAATACCTGGAGCGGGCGAGGTCGGTCATCAGCGTCGCGCAACCAGCCTTGGGGCCGTTCCGGTTCTTTCCGACGTACAACCGCTGGACTCCGGTTCCCCGGCCAGTTGAATCGCGCATGGCCAATTCTTCTTTGGTCTGGGACATCCCGACGACGTAATCGGCGGTGAAGGCTTTCGAGAAGTCTTCGGACAAAGCATCCAGGTCGACGTTCTTTTTCCAGAGGTTCGCCCGGTTCGCCTGGGAAGCGGTGAAAACGGAAACCTCGAACTCCTTGGCGATACTGCGGTCGTCCACGTAAATGTCGCCGGTGTCGAGACGCTTATCGTCGTTCTTCCTGTCCGACGCCTGGATGTCCGCGTAATCAATAATGACGACGGAAACGGGTTTGAGGCCCATCTTCACCCTGGTTTCGTTGATGCGGTGCAGGTCGGCGCGGATATGGGAAGGCTTCAGGGTCATGGGGAGCTTGTCCAGCAGGATCAGCTCTCCGACAGGCGGAACGCGGCGGTAAATGTCCCACTGGGCTTTGGCCTTCATGAAGTCCATGGCCAGATTGTCGAAAGCGATCCCGGTTACGCAGGCGTCGGAGCGGGCCATGACGATTTTCCGGTCTACTTCCAAGGTGTAATACAGAACGACCTCTCCGGCGTGGGTTGCCCGCAAACCGATGTTTCCCAACAGGATGGACTTTCCGCGACCGGCTGCACCACAGAAAACGATCATTTCCTTGGGCGCGACACCACGGCTGAACAGCATATTGTCCAGTTCCCGAACTGAGGTGCTGACTCCTTCGGCAAAAGCGGTACCGGCTTCATACTCGGCGATGCGGTCTTCTATCCCGGCAATCAGGTAGAATTCCTCATGGACGGCACACGCCGAAGTCTTAGCCTGGGCTGAATTGATGCGCCGGACGATTTCGTCGTACTGGCCCTTCTTGAGCAGGTCCACCGAATTGATGATCTCGGTTTCCAAAATCTTGTGGGTTGCGAAAGCCTGGAATTCTTTTCGGATGTAGGGTTCGGAGGCAATGGGGACTCCGAACAGCTTGATGATGTCGAGGACTCCGGGCAGGTCCGCCTTGTCCATCTCCTTTTTGGCTGCGAGCTTCTTGACCTCGTTGACGACGACGGCCTGGGTGATGACAATGCCAGGATAGGTTTTCGAAAAGTTGATCAGGATGCCAGCGATCTTGGCTTCGACCTTGCCGTCGAAAAGCGGCGGGGCAATAATGGCCGAGGCCATGTCCCGGAAACTGGTGTCCTGAAACATGAGGGCGATCAGGCTTCTTTGAAAGGCGGTCGGGAACATTCAATACTTCCTTTGTGACGAAGTGAGAGGGGTCAAGGACCGTTCAAAAGGGCTTGAAACGTGTCCGAGTGAGTTTCAGGGTTTGGACGCCAAATTGAGGCTCGTTGGCAAAGCTCCGACACGCGGAAACGGGTTAAGGCTTCAAAACTACATCTTGTGGTGGCAGTTCTGTTTTTTCCTTTGCCAATTTTGGATTTTCAGGCCACAAGATGTAGTGTCGGGCCAAAAGGTGAGGGGTTCATTTTCGGATGCCAAATCCCGTTTTCCGGGGTTTGGAAAGCTGTGGGTCAAATCGCGTGTTAATAAAAAGTTTCGGATATGGTTTCTCGGAGCTGAGAGGGGTCAAGGATCGTTTCCAATGGGTAAAGTGGTAATTGGATGAAAGGAAAACGCTTCCAGGCCGTTTAGGGGGCTTAGAAGCGTTTTCCGGGAAAGATTCACACAATTGGCTTGAACCGCATTTCGGACAGGGGCGGGAGTTTGTAAAATCGAAGGTCTTCTCGCATGTGCATCCCGCCCGGCCCCCAACCTTCGACGTATTCGAGGGCCAAGAGGCCATCCAAAATGGCGTTGGTGACAGCTTGGGGGCCGCCGAAGGTGTTGAGCCGCGCGCCAGGGTTTGATTCGCTAATGTAGCGGAGCAGTTCGGGGATGAGGTATTCTTCGTACATCTTGATTCGCAGGGAGTTGGCTTTCCTGGTTTCCGCAACCCAGTTGGGGTCGGTCCGTGGAATGGTGATCCAGTTCTCCGGGCAAAGCCTTGGCGAGTCTTCGATGTCGGCCCGGACGATAAGGACTTTCATATTCCCGCCTTCGCTGACCCATCTGGCGTAGGCTGAGTCATCGTTCGGAGCGAGGTTCTGGAGCGGGGGCCATTGTTGCTCGCGCCAGCCGCCTTTTTCGGGGACCATGATTCCTTTGCTTCTGTAATACTTGAACATCATGTCCAGGTGGGTTTCGTAGGTGTAGGCTTGTTTATCGGCATATTCGCGGGCTCTGGTATAATCACGTCGGGTTTTGGCCGGAAGCGACCTCATCTCGGCTTTTGTCGGGAACAGCGCGTTCTTGAAATGCTTCAGCCCGAACTCCCCAGGTTTGACGGTGAGAAGCTGCTTCAGGTAGGCTTTGAGGAACTCGTAATCCCGTTGCGCGGGTATCATCCTCCAATACTTCGGGTGGCCGCTGTACAGGGCTTCGTCGAAGGCTTCGTCTTCTCTGAACATATCCTCGATTTCGGTATCACCTGGAGATGCGGGCTTGCGAAACGGAAGCGAGATTCCCTTTTTCGGGGATTTGGAAGGTTTCGAGCTGGCTCCCTTTTTTGGGGGTTCGGGTGACTTAACTTTTACTACTTCACTCGGAATCAAAACGGGGAACCTTTTTATCGGGGGTGAAAGTAAAGCCATGTTAAACACCAAGTGTTCGGGAACTGTTTCTTCGTTCCCGAACTTGGATTTGAAAAGGATGGATTCGGAGGTGATTTCTTCTGGAGAAAATGGAGATGGAATTTCTCCCAAAACCTTTCTTTTAAGATTAAATAAATATAGGTTTTTGGAGGAACCTAATTCTGAATTAGGTTCGGGAGAATTAGGTTCTGAATTAGGTTCTGAACCTAAGTTAGCCACCTTCGCCGCAAATACCTCCGAAGTTATGATAAACCTCCGAAATTGCATGATTTCATGTTTAAACGACGGCGGAATCGGGTTTTTCAGGCTGTAGAGGATTTCCCGACCGGTTCCGGCTCCTTCTCGAACAATAAATGACTTCCAACCAGTGTTTTGAGATAAATCATTCAGCCGTTCTTTTACGGCTGAGATAGTCGTTTTCGGCCTCAGCACCTTCACCATTTTTGTTGCATCTTTTGCTGTGACCAGATAAGGTGCTTCGTGAAACAGAGTTAAAAGAAGTGCGCCAAGTTTCAAGCTCATATTGTGGTTCCTTTCCGACGGGAAGGGGAAGCGGCAGTCACCGAGTGGGTCGGTGACTGCCGCATTTTTATTGGGGGTGATTCAGAAAAACGGGTCAAAGGTTCCGACAAGCTGGAAAGCTGGCTCGTCGCGGATGATTTTGATACGGGCCAGGGAATGTTTGGCCAGATACCGGTTGGTCAGGTCCGCAAAATCCACGATAAAAACTCGATTTTCCTTCCCTTCCCCTTTTGGACGCATACCTCGCCCGATTCTCTGAAAATGCCGAATCTGTGACATCCAACCGCCTGCCAGGACAATCGCCGAAAGGGCCGGGATGTCGACACCCTCGTCGGTGATCGTCGAACTCACCAAAATGTCGAGGTTGCCGTTCTGGATGTCTGCAAGGGCCTTCTGGCGGGTTTCGATGTCTTTTTTCCCGTGGATGTAAGTCGAGCGGAATCCGCCATCAATAAACGCTTTCTGTAAAATCTCCCCGTGACGAATTTCATTCACCAAAACCAGAACCTGACACCCTTTCCGAACCAAGTCGGCGGTTTCGGCTATAATCAGGGCGTTGCGGTGAGGGTTTTCAACGACGCCGTCGCGGTAGGCACTCTGCCACGTCATTGACCGTTTCATGGCGGCTTGGGTTTCAGATACCCGAACGAACTTGATGAAGGGTTGCGCCAACAATCCCCGGTCGATCAATTCCTGCAAAGTGATTCGGAAGATCACCCCGCCTGTAACGGCCATGAGCTGCATATCCTCGATCTCGCCCTTCATCATCGGGGTGGCGGTCAAACCAATCCGATAAAAAGCGTCACAGGCATTACAGACGGCCTGGAATGATGCAGTGTCTCCGTGGTGCGCTTCGTCGATGATGAGCATGTCGACGTTATTAAGAAGGTGAAGGACGGCGGGGTCTTTTTTTGCAAGTCGCCCGGAAAGGGTCTGGATCATCCCGATGTTTGCAGGCTTCATCAGCGGGGATTCTCCGTCACCGAAAATGGCGGCCTCGATCCCAGTGGATTCCCGGAGCGACTTTTCGGTCTGGTATAGAAGCTCCTGCTTGTGGGTCAGTAAGAGGGTCTTCAACCCTTTGGTGCGGATCGCCCAGTTCATGGCGGCAACGGCGATCTTGGTCTTACCCGATCCAGTGGGGGCCTGGACGATTCCGCGAGTGCTGTCGAAAATGGCCTGGACTGCGGCGATTTGATAATCACGAAGGACCGTCCCGATCAGGCTTTTCTCGATAACAGCATCGGGCGGGGCCGGGGCGGTGTTTGAGTGGTTCCGAATGTCACGCACGGGGACTGAAAACTTCTTCTTCGCCAGGGCGGTCTGGACGTGGGGGGACAAGCCCGGCAGGGAAGGTCCAGCCGGGGCCGGTGAGGAAGCACTTTTTTCCGTCCCATCTTCCGGCTTTATATAATGGTGAATATTTGGCGCCTGGAACTGCGAAGGTGAGGCTCTTTCTTACTGTGTCGTAAACGAGCCTATCACCAGTTGTCAGGCTCGCTGTTTTGTTCTGGAAAGTGATTTCATTCATTTCCTACCTTTCTGGTGTGAATTTGCTTGGAAAAGACCTGTCGGGGATAATGGGATTCAATTCTCTGTATTTTTTGGGTTGGAGGACAAAGGGGATGCCTCCGGCGGGAACTACCGACAAGGATTGCCTGTAAACCTGACCCCAGCCTTTGAACTGGACCCTAAAGTGGGTGCGGGCGGGGAACTTTTCAGGTCAATTTCCTTGAAAACCAAACAATCAGCACAGCAATCCTTAAGGGTTCAATTTCTCAGGTCACCAAGGGGCAGTCTCGAATGTCGATTGTTAAGGCGGGCGGCTGTTGCAGGATCACGTTGGAGTTTTAATGGCTCTTGGTTGTCTGAGCGGGGGGCGTTACCATCCACTATCCCATTTAATATATTGCGTACGACGGTGCAAAGCCCCCGGCCCATCTCGAACCCATTGATTAATAACATTTATACATGGGTGTAATCCCTGCTTTATCAAGTAGTTCCAAGTCTGCAGATTCCTTTTTAGATCTGTTCTTATTGGCCAGCCAATCAGACACGTGCCATTTTTGAACTTCATCATATTGGCTACGGACAGGATCATATTGTATCAC
This sequence comes from Deltaproteobacteria bacterium, assembly GCA_016235345.1. NCBI lineage: Bacteria > Pseudomonadati > Myxococcota > Myxococcia > Deltaproteobacteria bacterium. The sequence goes on from JACRLG010000029.1 coordinate 33,295, forward strand.
TGCTGTCCGGTTAAGAAATCAAAAAAATGGGCCTGAATCATCGAATTGTGTTATAGTGAGTTCACGACAACGCACTGAACACAAAGGAGATTCAGACCCATGGCGCACCATAGCACAATCCTTTCGCAACTGCTACAACTTGTTGACAGACATGATTTTCGCCAAATCGAGCAAGCCGGGTTCGCCCCGAAGCGCAAGTACCGCACCCTTTCCAGGTGGAGCCAGTTCGTCGCAATGATGTTCGCCCAACTCGGCAACCGCCAGAGCCTGCGGGACATCGAAGGGCATTTCGACGCCCATTCGGCGAGGCTTTATCACGCAGGCGCAGGCGCGGTCCGTCGTTCGACGCTGGCCGACGCCAACAACGACCGCCCGGCTGAGTATTTCCAGGCCATTTTCGACCGCACCTACGCGCGATGCGCCGCCGTGGCCCCCAAAAAGCGGTTCCACTTCAAAAACAAGCTCTATTCATTCGATTCCACCGTGATCGACCTGTGCCTCAGCGTCTTTCCCTGGGCGTCTTTTCGCAGCACCAAGGGCGGCATCAAGGCCCACACCTTGCTGGACCACGACGGCCTGATCCCGGCCTTCGTCGAAGTCTCGGACGCCAAAACAAGCGACATCGAAATCGCGCGCACGCTTTGCCTGCCGCCAGGCTCAATCGTGGCGGTCGACCGCGCCTACACCGACTTCAAATAGTTTGCGCAGATGGAAAAAAACCACTGTTTTTTCGTCACCCGCCTGAAACGCAACGTCAGTTACCGGATCGTCGAACGCCGCGCCGTCCGCAAAGAAACGGGCCTTACGAGCGATCAGACGATCATGCTGGACGGTCCGAAATCGGGGGACTGCCCGATCCCCCTTCGCCGCGTGGGCTATCGCGATCCGCAGACCGGCAAACACTATGTTTTCCTGACCAACATCTTCCACCTCTGCGCCAAGACCGTGGCGGACATTTACAAGCAACGCTGGCAGGTGGAGCTTTTTTCAAGTGGATCAAGCAGAACTTGCGCATAAAGAGCTTTCTCGGAACCAGCAAAAACGCGGTTCTGACGCAAATCTGGATCGCGATGATCACGGTCCTGCTCCTGGCCTTCTACAAATGGCGCGCCAAACTCGGACAGTCCATCACCGAGATCTTCAAGTTGCTGCAACTGACCCTGTTCGAACGCCGGAATCTTTATGAACTTTTCGAACCGCCGCCGACTCGACAAACCATGGCAACTTGTGGCCAATTATCTTTTGATTTCAACAACTTTTAACCGGACAGCAGTGACCTCGAAACCATTGTATAACACGCTTGCTGCGGAGACAGCGTCAACGCATCAATCATTTAGATAGCAACTTTTCTTTTGTATGCTGAATAATAGTCGATATAAGGTCAGCAATCATAATTAAGCCTTTGCTGCCACCTGCAATAAGCCCTGCAGTGATGACTATATCAGCAGTATAATAAAAGCAGCGTTGGAAAGCAGTTACTGTAAGTTTAGGTGTATCTATAAGTAGAAGGCTTCCAAGTGTCCGAACACCCACGGCACTAACAGCCAAGGCCATAAACAGCGAAAGATATAACCTCATTTTGCTTTTCTTGGCCCGCCAAGTAGCCAAGTTCATAGACGAGTCACTAAGTTTGTTGAGCCGTTCGGTATCTTCAGGCTTATCTTTTAGTGCCTTCCGAGCGCTGTTTTCTTCTGCCGATGCTTTGTCGATATCATCATCGAACCATATTGAGCCTATAACAGCTGTAGTGCGCTCGACGAAAGCTGTAATCACGATGAGTGCTCCAACTAGCTTAGTTGCTACGTCAAATATGTTTTCTGCGAATGGTATGCCAATCAACATGTTATATCCAGCCAGTGCGGCCAAAGTTACAAATATGATAAAGCCAATTGCGTCTCGCCAATTCAGCTTCATATACCCCTCCATTCGTTAAGAGTAAAATCAAATGCGATGATTTCCGAGAAGATGTGGTCGTGCAGATCAGAAGCAAGCATCGTAACATTTTCACCAACACGCAGGCGTGTTGATACATCTACAACATCAGCCGTTCCAGGTAGTTTTTCGTTTTTTTCAAAACGAAGTTTTCAGCCTCTTGCTCTCCTCCATTACGTAACTTGATTTCGGTGAGAAGGGATAAGAGGTTTGCAAGACCCTTAAGCATGACATTCTCCCAGGATAGCGACCCTCCGGCCTCAAGGTCCACGCAAGGCTGATCTGCCGGCTGTAACGAGCCTTCCAAGAACTTAGACAACTCTGCCTGTAGCGACCATCAATGTGATCGGAATCCATCAGCCTTGCCTCGCGCAGGGGCGATTCGAGAAAGGCACCTATACAAATTAAGCTGAAAAGGGCTCAACCCTCGTTACTCCACATGAATGCCCCGTTGTGCGGCAGCCTGGAGGCGATATGACAGCTCCTGGCCAGATTGGCGCCGGCAAAGGCTGCGTCTTTGGCCAGAACGTGTGTACGTGCAAAACGTCGCCTTCTGGGACTGGGGCTCCCTCTCAAATCATGACGGTTGCTTCTCTGAAGTCTCCTTTCCGGCAGGTGCAGCCTCCAATAGTTTCGCCAAAAACAGTACTTGCAGGATGGATAAGCCCCGAGGCCTGTATGATGAAGTGAGCCTTATCGATATATTACGGGGCAACTTCGATTTCCATGTGCCCAGGCATGGAAGCGGGCTCAACACTTGACTTCCTCCGGCTGCCAACAAGCCCACGGAAATATTTTCCGCTCCCGGTAATATGGGGCATTCTTTTCGCTTAACCCCGCACAATCTCTATTTAACAATTATCAAATTCTTTTTTACCAATTCCTCTATAGGGAATTGTTTACCACCTGTAACAATTACGTCGACACTCCTGGGCGGCTTATCTAGGTTCCAAAGGTAATTCATTATTTTTCCCGAGCGATCACAAACGCATCCATGGGTCCAGTCCCCTGCTCTTTCCTTTCCATGAAGGTAGTACCCGTGATCGGTGCCGCTTTGCGGATTCAGTCTGGCGCGGATACTTCCCCATTCTAATCGGGGATACCCGGTAGTGCCATTACAATTGGCTATTTCCTCAGGCAAGTTTTGTATGCCATAGTAAGGTTTGAGGGCACCTTCATTATCACACACGGCAGTACCTTCATCGCCTCGAATATCGAGATGAATACGATAGTTGCCATCATCAAGCGGGTGGTTGCCGTTTCCGCCTGAAAATGCGGTAACCGTATGAACGACCTTTGTTCCGTTAAAAAGAGTTAGGTCACCAATTAATGCACTTTCGGAGTTCGCTCCTGTTTTATGAAATGTAATTTTTAATGCCATCTTCTAACTCCTTTGCCGCGCCCAGTTGTTAGGGCACAAGTTGTTTGTTCATGCGGACTTTTGGTTAGGGTCGGAGAGCCCTCTATGCAGGCCTGCCAGGGACTCAGAAAGCCGACTTTTCGTTACCAGCCTCTCTTAATTCCGGTGCTCCATGGTGCTTATGATCCAGACATGTCCGGCACCGACAGTGAATGCCTTCATGTCGCCCATCCCCCATATTGATTCGCCCTGGTTGTTATCGTGCCTACGTTTGATCGTGGCTGCGACCACGATCGACAGCTCCCTTCGCTGTATATGCCTTGGCGATGCTCAACTATGTAAGGCCCGCCTCGTAAGGTATTTGGGTGAAGGAAATTTCAGCGTTTTCCATCATGCGGAATAGGTGGGAAGGCTCATCCCGCCCGGCCCCTCCTATGCCAGGATATGTTATGCCTCTATCTGGCTTCAATCTTGATTCCAATCCAGTTCCCAATTTTTAACCTCCATGATGACGTCGCCTGAGGCCTCAGCTTTTTCACCTTCATCCCGGGCCAGCGGCGGCGCCTCCCATCGTATGGTAACTGCAACCGAGGTCGTGGGGATGTGCGCTTTGATCACGCCCTGAAAGAGCTTGTGGGACTCATTCGCGGGCACGCTCCGATTCGTTCCCAGGGCCCGGCTCATGTACTGGTCCCGCGTGACGTCCGGACGGGCTTGTCCCGATTCAGTGCCCATGGCGATGGGATGGGTGTCCCTGTCCAGGCGGGAGTATACGATGTTGACCCTGATAGTTTTTTCGGACTCGATCCCACGCTGGCCTTGCAGCAAAGGGCTCCAGAGGTGGACCCCTTTGTCGGGCTCGCCCGGGGGCTGCATGAAGGGCATGCTGAAGGCCTTTCCCAGCCGGTCTCCCAAGTCCCTTGCGGTGAGGTCCTCGGGCCCGGCGGCCGCCCATTGCGTAAGCGAGCAGGAGACCTCTCCGTTGATCATGGGGGCGTGGGGCAGCCGCTTGAGGCCTTCGGGCATGCTCGCGGCCGTATGGGTCACCTTGACGTTCTTGAACTCGGCCCACGCAGAATAGGCGCTCTCCATGAGAAAGCAGGGGTTGATGTCCGAGTCGCCGTCGTGGTCGATATCCCTGTAGTTGCGAAGGGTGCGAAGCCGCACCCGGTAGTTGAAGGCTGCGTCCAGAAGAAAGGTGAGCCTGAGGACGAAAAGGGGCTTTTTCCCGAACCCCGTGCCGGACGCCGCCGGCGCCTCGGGCTTCGCTTCCATGAAGCTTGCGCCGATGACGCTCCCGAAGTAGTTATTGGGGGCCTCCCGCGTGTCCAGGACCAGGTCGCCCTTGTAGCCATCCACGCCCTTGATGAGGGTGTAAATTTGGCGGATCTTGCGCGGCTCCCTGCCATCGGCGGCCAGCTTTTGCCCTCCGCCCTTCGTTGCCGGAAAAAGTTCGGCGCAGGCGGATCTAAGGCCCTTTTCCAGATCCTCAAGCTTGACCTCGGGCTTTTCGCCAGCTTGGTCCTGGGTGTCGACCTGTGTTTGCCGCCAGTACTGGAAGGCCGAAACGAGATCCTTCCAGGGCTCGTCCTTGCCATCTCCTGGCCCTGGGGCTGGGGCCTTTCCCCCGGTATTTTTTTCCCCAATCCACCCATCCCTGGGGTGCTCCTCCACCTCGATGATGAAGCGATCGTTGACGAAGCTTTCAAGCCCTCCACCGGCGGCAGCCTCCTCGTCGGGCTCCACCAGGAAGTGGCAATGCCCCATGTAGGCATGGCGCTTGATGGAGGCCTCCGCGAGAAAAGCCATGCTGTCCGACCCAATGAGGGCCGTGGGCACCGTCACGTCGCTTTTTCGCAAAACCCGGCTCACGCCTTCCAGCCTGGGCGGGAGGCCACTGTCGCCGCCCTCCATCGAGCGCTTGATAATGTCGTCGATATGGTTCTTGAAATATTCGGTCACGTCATCGTGCCTGGAGTCTTCCGTCCATCCCTTCAGGGAGTGGTAGTCGGCAGGAAAAAGCTCCACGTTGGTGTTGTCCGGCCTTTCCACGGATTGGGAAGGAGTGCTTTGGGCCACGAGGTTCACGTGCACGGGCGCGCTGGGGGGCAGCCGGGAAGGCAGGAGGTAAAACTCTTCCCTGGTGTTGGTCGTGGGGTCCTTTATCACCCACTCGGGGTTATGGTGCAGGATTTTCACCCGCATGTCCCTTTCCTCTGCCTCGGCTGATGGGATCAGTCGGGCGGCTTTTTCGTCCCAGGCCGGGTAGAAGTTCGCCTGCTCCAGGATATCCTCGCCCGAGCGTCCCAGCACTGTTTGGGGCATGATCTGGAACTCGTTATCGTAGGTCTCGTCGTCCAGGATATCGATGAGGAATCGTTGCTTCGACTCTCCCAGGAAGGAGGTGAAGGTGAAGCGGTCCATGTCCACCTTGGGCTGGGAGGCCTCATCCTTGCGGCCACTTTCCAACGCGTGCATTCCCGCCTCGTCCTTTGCGCGCTTCCGCGCCACGTCCTCGACGAGCTTTCCGATCTGCAGGCTGTAAAGCCGGCTGCTGTAGCTGGGTTTCAGGTAACCGTCACCCACCAAGTCCTCGCCGTGGAAGAGGTGGAGGGCAAAGCCCTTGGCCCGGGAAAACCAGGTGATGTCCTTGGCCAGAATGGCGGCCACGGCCTGTCGGGCCGGCCCGGGATCCCCTTGGCCGCCCAGAGCCCTGAAGCGGAGGTGCCTGGCGGTATTGAGCCGCATGGGATAGTCGTCGTCGAGTCTTTTGTTTCTTATGCGCTGGGCGAGCCTTTCGCGAAAGCGGTCCTTGCGCAGCTCCCCCACATTTTCCTCGTCGTCCTCCACCATGGCGAGGAAGTAGTAGGCAAGCCGCTGGGCCACTTCCCGGCGCAGGGTCCTGGCCTTTTCCTGCCACTGAACGGCATCCAGGGCTGAAAGTCCACACTCTGAGCCTGGAGCCTTGTCTCGACCGGTGATTTCCATTCCAGGGGGCATGCCCCCCCGGCAGAGCGCTTCCAGCACCTTGAGGCAGAAGCATGCGAAGTCATAGACGGTGCGGTCGTCGGACAGGGCCTTGCGCAGCTTGCCCTGGCCCAGGGCCAGGGGCCGGAAGGCCAAGGGAACGGTGAAGAGCAGCGTGGACCTGTTCTCCTCCGATGCCATGCCCATGTGCCCGGCCGGTTTCCAGCAGAACGGGGCATGGGGCCCCAGGAGCTTCGAAAACCTTTCCGGGTCCTTTTCCGGGTTCTGCTCCTCAGCTTTCCCTGGCTCCGGCTTTTTCTCGAACCATGTGAAGCCCTTGCAAAAGGAGCCTTTGTCAAGGAAGGCCTTGGCCTCGGCATGGGCGATCTTCCTGACCTGGTTGTCCTCGCCGAGGAGAGGGGCGGTCCAGTCCGCCTGGTCCAGCCCTCCGGGCAAGGTGACCAGCGAGCTATTTTTGTCCACCACCGCGGGAAAAAGATCGCCGACGGCCACGGTTCTTGCGCCCGTCACCTCGGAGCTTCGGGCGATGAAGAGGCCGACCCGCACTATGTTCGCGGTCTTCCCAATCTCCCCGGGCCCGATGGGGACTTTCCCGAGGCTGTTTTCCGTTTCGGTGCTCCAATTCTCCGTGTTTAAGGTGAACTTGAAATGAAACTTTTCGTCCCAGTGGCTGTTGGCGGTGGCGTCTTTAAGCTTGCCGATGAATCCTTCGTAGCCTGACTGTGTACCCTCGGGAGCGGGCTCCAGGAGACCGGCCAGGGCCGCCAAGTCCACGCGGCCGTCCATGGTCTTGTACCGCCGCTTGGAAAGGCGAAGGGAGCCCAGGAGGCTGGGGTTTTCGTCCGAGCTCCAGGACTGTGCGTCCACCTTGTTCAAGGTGTTGTCGAAGTTCCATTCCTCCAGGACGAGCTCCAGGGCAGAGTTCGCGCCCTCCGGAAACATGGCCATGAGAGTCTCGTAGGCCTCCCTCAGCCGCGTGACTCCGGCCGTGTCCTCCTGGTCGGCAGCCGTGTCCTTTGCCCGGCCCTGCTCCACGGCCTTCAGGCACAGCTCGAAGTACTCCTTCTGGAAGTGCAGGCAAAGCTCCTCCTGGCCGTCCCCGGCGGCCTTGAGGGAGAAGATGGCCATGGTGAAGCGTTTGCCTACCTCCGGCGTCTCTCCGCTGGTCTCGGGAGGCAGGGGGTTGCCGTGGGCTGCGGCGGGGTGGGGGACCGGGTTGTAGAAGGGAAGCTTATGGTGGTCGAAGCCCCGGACCAGCATGCGGACCCCGGTCTGATGGTCCAGAAACAGGGAGAAATACCAGGGGGTGGAGGCACGCCGGTGCACCGCGTAGCGCCACTTTTCGTTCTTTACAAGCTCCTGGCGCTGGTCCTCCCGGCTTGCCGAGGACTCCAGGCCGAACTCGTGGGTGAAGTCGTAACGGAACCGGATTGTGCTCGTATCTGCGGACTCGCACGTATTCGCCAGAAGATGGCCCTTCTGGGTGAGCCTATACCACGAGGCCTGCTCTTCAGTTTCTTTGTGCATCCACAGCCAGGCCTTGTTGAAGTTGATGAAGTCGGTCCAGAGGATCGAGACATCCGGGTCTGAGCTGCTTCGATCGAATGTAAGGGAGATGGTGTCCGAGAGGTGCTCGGTGGACCGGAAAAAATCGAGGATCATGGCCTTTTTGAGAGCGATCACCGCGGCGGGCTCGTCCTTCTCCCCGCTTTGGGCCAGGATCAGGTTGAAATCCATGTCCGCGCCATCCTGGACCTTGGGCTTGAGAACCAAAAAGGCCAGGGCGCCGGCCGGAAGCCCAGCGCGCCGGAGGGCCGCGGCCGCCCCGATTTCGCCTCCCCCTGTCCCGTCGCCTCCCTCTCCCGTGGCCGGGGTTGTGCTTTGCAGGGAGGAAAGCCAGTTGGACACTGCCTGGAGCGAGGAACTTTCCTGTTTATCACCGTGCAGGAGGCCCCGGCCTTCCCCCATGGCCGTTAGCTTGGCCTTACCCAGGGATAGCATGTTCACCTCGGTCACCTTCTTTTCCGGCTTAGGCGCCGGCTCCGCTGTGCCCTGGGCCGGCTTCGGGGGCTCCGCCATCCACAGAAAGGCCTTGTCAAAGGCCTGGGTTCGGGTTTCGGCCTTCAGGAAGTCTTCGAAATAGCGCGCCATTCTCTTGGCTTCAACTGCGTCCTGGCCGTCGGTCACCAAGCGGAGGAAAAAGCCTGTCTGGCCGTTATTGAGAAAGGGCTCGGGGGTGGGCGCCGGGGCCTCGCCTTCACCCGTCCTTTTACCCCTCTCGGGAGGGGCCACCGCCTGGTGGATGATTGTCACCTCCACCTTGAGGCCCAGCCGGACCATGTTCTTGAAGTCGCCCTTGCCCCACGTGCCCGGGAGGAGCTCGGAGCGGCGCAGGCTTTGCCTCTGGGGCGTGGGCACGCCCAGCACCGGATGGCCTTCGCGCGTGTCCAGGTGGGCAGGGGTGAACTTCCCCATCCGCCACAGAGGCGACTCCAGGCGCCCATCCTCCTCCAGGGCGTCCAGGATGGACTCCGGCACCTGGAAGGCCTTGTTGTCGCTTCCCTCGGGCTTTTCCGGCGCGTCGCCATAGGGCTGGGCATAGGCCAGCTTGGGCTGGTAACAGACCGGGCCCGCGCCTTCAGCCTCCGATTCAAGCTTTGTCTCTACCTGGAAACGCTTCTTGGACTCCGGGGAGTATTGGAGGTATTTTTCGCAAGCCTCCCAGTAGGTTTTAAGGCTCCGGCAAAGCCAGTCGTTCTCCTTCGGATGAGTCTCCCTGGAAAGGATAATTTGTTTTGTATTGATGGAAATTTTCAGTGAAAGATTATCCCCATCGAGGATATTCTTGAGATCCGATCCTCTCCATCCCAGGGTCAGGCCCAGGAGCGAAACGGCGGGCACCCATTGGGCATCGTCGCCCTTTTCCCCGGAGTGCGCCTCGGGGATCCGGAGTATCTTTCCGTCATCATAGAGGGAGGTGCCGTCTTTCACGGGCCACAGGAGCCGCTCCCCGAAGAAGAAGAGGTTCCGGAGGCCCAGGATTCTGGAGTCCGTCTTTAGCAGTTCCTTCGCATGGGAATCTTCGGTGGGCTTGGGGATGCGCCCGAGCTGTGCCGCCAAGCCCTCCCACATCACCCGGGCATAGGGCTTGTCCTTGTTTTCGTCGAAGAGCTCCCGAGCGTGGCCTGTCATCTCCTTGGACCCGTACTCCACGCGCTCGGGCAGGAGCCGCTCCATCTCTTGGCCGTCCACCGGCCATTTCGGAATGCTGATGGAGTGCTTCTCGTTTATCAGCCACCTGGCGATGCTCAGGACGTTTCCTGCGTCGTCCATGTCACCGGTGCCGTCGATGTCCCCCACGTCGTCGAAGTTCCATTTATCATCCAGCCCTGCCGAGTTTCGGATATCCAAGGTTTCGCACACGTATCTGAGGGCCGTCAATAGGTTCCCTTCCACGCCGTCTGGAAAGCCTTTGTCCAGGTGCAGGCGCAGGAGGGCCCGGGCCCAGTGCAGCAGCTCCAAAAGCTGCAGGCGGGTGTAGACGCGTTTGGCTGGCTCCGAATCCCAGGTCCAGGGCCCGATCCCATCGGTTTCCGATGAGAAGCGGAAGGGCTTGACCAGCCTGAGGTTGTTGTCGATCCAGAACTTGGCCCATTGGCCGGGGTCGGGGGAGAATGCCATGTCGCCGACCGTGCGGTTCACTGTTTTTTCCCCCGCGGAGGAGCTGAGCGTGGCCGTGATCTCCGTGTCCGGGGCCAGGGGCACGGGGACCCAGAGGTTGTGCTCTCCGTTGGGTTCCGCGCTCCAGTCCGGGGGGGCCTCCCCCTCGTTCTTGCCGGGCACCGGGGCCACCTCGTAGATCCACGCTGACTGATTCTGGAAATAGTCCCAGGGCCAGGGCGAGCGATTGTCGTCAGCGAGAAAAGGCACTACGGTCAGGTGTACATGGAGATCTTCCGGCGTGCTTTTTGCCAGGGCTGGCTCTCCTTTGGCGTTCTTGAAGCCGGCCAGGAGGATCTCCGGGCACAGAATCTCCGGGTTGATGAACACGATCCTGCCGTTTCCCATGATAAAACCCCATTCCTTGGCGTTGGTTTGACAACCCTGGATTCGCGCCGGGTAGTGAAGCTCCCCGCCTTACCGGCTGATGGCGAGCTGTTTTCTCACGGGCACTGAAACGCTGCCCTCCACCGTAAAGGTGTAGTGGAACCAACCCTTTCCGATGGTGACCGAGGCGTAGTAGTTGGCGGCCATGGTGGCCTCAGCCAAAAACCGCATGGGCGCGCCGCGCTTCCAGGAAAGACTGGCTTTCGTCACGAACTGAAGCTCCACGAGAAACCGGGCCGAGATGACCCAGACGTCGATGCCTCCCTCGCCGTAGGCGTAGATGCCCAAGGCTACCGTCAGGTCCACCTTATCGATGGCCTCGGAGAACGTTTTGTCCAGGGATAGTGTTATGGAGCCTTCCATGACCGCCATGACGCCGATGCCCGCCCGGACCCAGGCCACGCTGTTTCCGGCCGCGAAGCCTAGGCCCGCATATAGGGCGATTCCCCCACCGAGTTGAAGGGATTTGTCGGCCCCCTGGGAGAACTTGGATACGTAAAAGCCGAACTTGCTCTCGTAGCCGCTGGCCATCACGCTGAAGCTGCGGGTCATCTGGTACATCCCGTTGGCCCACCACGGAAACCCGAAGCCCATGAGGAAGTCCAGACTGCCCGGGGTGAAGGAGAAGGTGAGCCATCCTGCCTGAAAGCCCGGCGCGAGCATATCGAGCTTGGGCATGGGGATGTCCAGGTAGAACTTGTCGTCCTTGCGGTTCCGGCCCGGGATGAAAGCCATGGTGATAGTGTCGCCATCGAAGGCCTTTTCGATCCAATTGGCGGACAGGCTGATCCCGTAGAAATGGTCCTGGTGCAGGACCAAGCGCCCGCTTTCGATTATGGAGGTGCCCAGGGTGAAGCTGATGCCGAAGAGCCAGTCCTTTTCTCCGGTCAGGGCGGCCTTGACCTTCTTACAGTCCTTGTCCACGAGGCCCGGTTTTGGCGGGGAGGCGTGGGGATCGCCCATGATGGCATTGTCGGCGTCCTCCTTGGCCTTGCGGGAGGTACCGCTCATGAGCAGGCACGTGAGGATACTGGGATCCACCTCCATGTTGTAGGCCACCAGAATCCAGTCCACCCGAAGCAATTTTGAAAGGTCTTTGGAAAAGTTCAGGTAGGCCAGGACCCCCGAGCCTCCCCCTTTCCGGTGCAGGAACAGAAGGTAACCGCCCTTTTTGTTCCGGCCGCCGATGAGGTCCATTCCCAGAAGGGAGAGGCGGAAGTCATTCACCAGGAGGACCGTGTACTCCTCTTCATTATTCAGAGAGCTCTTGTATCCAGGCTCGAAGGTGAGGCTTTCGAAGCTGAAGGTGAGAATGCCGAAGAGATCGAAGCGGAAGCGCTTGATCTCCACCGCGCCCAGGGCCACGCAGGGGGTTATCTCCGGATCGCCGGCCGTGAGCTTGACGCGCGCGCCGATGAGGGCGGAGAGGGAGAGGCTTCCCACGCTCACCGCGCCCAGGGCGGGCAGCTTGCCGAAGGATACGTCGAAGACCATGTAGGGAAGCGAGTAATCGCCCCCGGCCAGGGAGGGGATCTCAAAGCCGCTGAGCAGCACGGGAAAGCGATCGGCGAGGTCCTGGACCGCCGTCAAGAGGCCCTCTGCGTTCTCCTTGATCCGCAGAAAGCCCATGGACTTGAGCCGTAGATCCAGGAACTCCAGGCAGAGCTCTAGCGGCCGCCCAAGCTTGAACTCGATGGAGTCGAAGTCGAACTCCAGGGACCGCTGGGTCCCCATGGCCATGTCGTTCTTGCCCTTGGAAGAGGGGAGCATCAGGCGGAAGGACTTGAAGAGGATCTTCGTCTCTCCGTTGCCGGACGGCCCCTGGAACTTCAGGTCAGGCACATTGAGGCGGGACGCCTCGATGGCCCGCAGGATGAGGTCCGCGTCTATCTCCAGGGTGGCGCGGCCATGTCTTCTGCCGGCCCGGAAAGAGCGTACGGCCACCTCTTTGATGAAGAGCACTTCTATGGGCAGCTTGAGTGCCTGGTCGAACACCACCCCGAACTCCAGCTCGGACGAGGAGCCGTCGGCGGCCTGCCGGACCTTGCCGAAGATGGTGATGCTCGAGAACCTGTCTTTTCGGTGTCCCCACAGCCGGTCGATGTCCAGACGGAGCTCGATCAGGGTGCGGGTGGGCACCAGCCGGGTGTTCCGGATCCAGGCCTCGAACTTGACCAGGGAAAGGCCCGCATCCCGCCCAGCAACGGGCGTCAAATTCGCGTCTCCATCTTCGGATGGGGCTTCCTGGAAGACGGTGGCCATGATGTCCAGCTTGTCGGCGAGGCGGCCGCTCTTGGGTTTGTCGATCCTGACCCCCCAGCCTGCGAGGGCCACGTACTTGACCCGGATGAAGCGGAGGCCGCAGAGATCCGAGGTCATGGGGTCCGAGGAGAGGTCCGCCAGGGGGTTTAAGATGATGAGCCCCAGCCATCCGGGCTTTTTCACCTCCTCGTCCACGAAGCGCTCCAACCAAGCGTCCACAAGCTTTTTCGGCCAGGCGTCATTACCGGGCTCGAAGTCGACCTTGTCCTTCAAGGCACTGCTCCAAAGTCCCAGGGGATCGGGGAAGTCGGGCAGGCGGGCGTAGCGTTGGTGGAGTTCCAGGAGGATCTCGGACAGGCGGATGGACTTGCTGCGCTTCAGGATGACCGTGGTCTCGCCGTTGTCCAGGTTCAGGTCCCAGGCCTTCTCATCCATGAGGGAGCAAAGCTCCAGGCGCTCGCTCATGAACTTTTGGATGTCCTTTATGCATCCGGCAAAGGCGGGGGAGTACACCGCCTGGAAGCGGCTGCTCACCGCCACGTAGGGCGGGTCTGGGTTGGCCAGGGATTTCAGGAGATGGCCTGCGTCCCTGGCGAACCCTTTTTCTTCCTTAACCACGCCGATGGCTTGTGCCAGGAGGTCGAGGTTGACGGGGCCGAAGCCGGGGATCTCCCGCAGGTTCACGACCTTTTCCAAAAGGTCGGGCGTATAGCCCATCTGTCCCAAGTGCCCGCGCAGGGCTTCGAACTGGGCCGTCATCTTCTTGTACGTATCCCCCAGAGGTGGAAACTGAGTCGCGAGTTCACTGTAATCTCCTTCCCAGCACTTTGCCAGCCGCTGCAGGCTCTCGTCCCAGCCCATGGGGACCGTGATCTTGAGCTCGGAGGCCAAGGCCTTCACCCTTTGGTCGAACTCGGCCTGGATGGACTTGGCCAGGAGCTTTTTCGCCACGTTGGCTATCCCGCTGTTGTCCCCGGCCATGGATAGAATGAAGTCCGCTATGCGGACGTACATGTTCATGTCAAAGCCGGCCGCCAGGGCCGCACAATCGCAGAAGTCCTTCCACAAGTGGTTTTCAGCTCCGGCTCCTTCCAGCCTGGCGGATTGGATCCACTTTTCGCTGAAGAGCAGCAACGCTTTATCATCGCTAAAGATTGTCTTGGCGTCCTCTATGAACTTGTTCCACTCGTCGGTGTTTTTAAAGCAGAGGGCGACGGCCTTCTCGCCCATGAGAAGCACACCCTCTACAACCTCCTGCATGAGGGATGTGAAGGGAAGGACCTCGGCCTCGGCCTTGGTAAACCCTTTTCTCTCCGCGGCCCCCAGGGCCCGGCTCACCGCCGTTGCCAGGAACCGGAAATCGAGCTTTCCGCTGGGCTTCTGGAAGTTTTTCCGCAGATCGTTCCACTCATCTTGGAACTTCTCCGGTGTCCAGGAAAGGATCTCCAAATAAAGATCCTTCCATTGATTTTTGATGTTGCTCTCGGTTACGGCACCCAGCTTTTTTCGTACTTCGTCGACCACTCCCAAAAGCACCCGAGCCGCACGGTAGACTCGCAGGCAAGGCTCGGTTTTCCGTTCCAGGTCGCAAAGGCTATCCATGACCTGATTACGAAAGGATGCATAAAAGAGCTGGAGGTCCTGAGGGGTGCCGGCCCAATTAAGAATCTCCAGGAACTCCTGGCCCCCGTCAGGAACCCAGGCCCGCTTCCAAAGGGCCCCCACGTCGGCCATGGCCTTCTCCAGAAGGTCCCTGGGCGTCTCGACGCCGACAAGCCTGGCGGCCTCTTTTGAGCCGGACTCGAAGCCGAAGGAGTAGTTGGCCCTTTCCATCTTCATGGCCATGGGCTGGGGCTTGGTGTCAACAAAGCCGCCTTGAAGCCCCGTTAGCCGCCCCAGGATGGTCTGGGGTTTTGGCTCTATGGACCCGGACTCGGATTTGGATTCCTCCTTGATGTGATTGAGCCGAAATCCAGCCAGGTGCTTCTGGTTATGGCTTACGGTTTGGGTGAATCTCTTAAGGAAGCCTTCATCCAGCCCTTTGTACCATATGTCCAGCGCATTTCCGGCTTTAGCGACCAATTCATCGCGCCCCATGGCGTCCGGCGACAGAAGCCAGGAGGCCGAGGCCCGGGCGTCCATGGCGGGAAGCTCCAGGGGTTCGATGACGGCCGCTGTTTTCCTGGTGAGTGTGCGGGTTCCCACGGCCTTGGTGGAGCCTTGGCCGGCCAGCGCGACCGCGAGATCCTTTTCGCTGGGCAGAAAGTCCTCTTCCAGGTAGGGAAATGCGATTTTACAGTCATCCTGGCCGACGATCTTGAGGCCAAGACGCTGGTGGGCTACGTCCGCCGGTGGGCGAAGTATTTGGTCGATCACGAAAATGCTGGTTTTGTCCGCCGCGGTGGCGAGGACGAATTCCGTCTGGAGAAAAGCATTGGAGGCGATTCCATGGATCTCCCGTGGGAAATTAGATTCCGGCTCAAGAACGAGGATTCCCTGGGAGTTCACCCAGTCGCGCGTTTCCCTACTGTGGACATGACTTTTCTTTTCAACCTTGATTTTCCTTATCGTTACCGGGAGGTTTCCGTTCTCTCCCTGAACATCCAGAATAATCCCAGGTGAGGAGGGCTTTTCTGGTCTGTATCGCAAGTCGAATTTCTTATCTGTATCGTTTGCGGTTAAGCACAGGGGCAAGGAGTTTTCGTCTTTCAGAGCGTGGATCAGAAGTCCGGGCGGGTTATTCTCGTCCCTCGGCACCCAGGCACGGGAGAGCGTTATTTTATTCCCATTGGGTTGGAACCGGCTTTCTAACTCCCCGTTGATCAGGGTGTGGTTGAACAGGATAAGTCCCGGGTACTTATTGCCAGCCCGATCGCAACTGTTCCCCCTGAAAATTTCTGGAGTAATATTCAGCGAGTGGCCTCGGGGAAAAAAACGCATGAGTCCGCACCCGGAGTTTCCCCAGTCGAATCGCACTCTGTAAAGCCACAACTTCTGAATGGCCAGCGTGTAAATCGCCTGGGCTCTGATTACGAGTTGTGCATCAAACTGGTCCGAACCAGACTTCTCTATGTTTGGTCCTGGAACTTGGTCCCGGAGAATCTGCCAGGCGCGCCCGGTGGCATCTGAACCTGCAACCCCACCACTAAAAAAAAGACCGATCTTGAAATCGTCTTTTGAATAACTGCCTGTGACCCAAGAGAAGCCAGGTCCATGGAGGTTATTAGGTAGTTGATTTATGGCGACATTTTTTACCTGCAGATGTGTTACCTGGAATACAACAGTGTGTTCTTCGACGACCTGGGGCGTGGCCTCGATAGAAATAAAATCCTTGCCCCAAACCTGTCTTCCTCCTGGCAAGCTTAGGCTTAACTGAATTGAATTGTTATCCGCAGGGCTCGCCAGCACTATTCTTTGGTCCCCGGGATACCCTTCCAGAGTAGCCTTGAAGGAGATTGGGCATTCGACTTTGAACAAGCCATCGGCAAAGCCGTTCGTGGTTAGGATTAGCTTACCGTCCTGGAGGCTTAACCGTAGGCTGTCTTCAAAGTGGTGGCTTATACCGGAGGGATCAGGCTTGAAGGCCAGCTTTTTACCGAATAGATTTATTGTTATACTCATGACGTCTCTTTCCACTCGCTGCTTTTAATGTTAAACTATCTTCGCGACAGCCTGTAGATGTCAGGGAATCCCGGCAGAGGCGAGCGCCCCAGGCCCTCCACCTCCAGAACCGTGAAAGGAGTCATTTTTGCAAGATCGGCGGAGTGGATGAAAGCCCTCCCGCCTTCCGGGATCGCTCCTTTGATATGCACACGCCCGGACCGCGAGTCGATTTCCACGATTTGACTGGCCGTTTTGTCATCGCTCACTACTTCCAGATATACGCCTTCCAGGGTCCGGACGCCGGTGATGTTCTCTTTCACTGCTGGGCTCTTGAACCGATAATGATCCCACGAGTACACGCTTGCCGCCATCTGCCCGAGGAGTATCCAGAAATTTTTAGGCTGGATGATTGGGCTCTGCAACGCTCCTACCTCCGGCAAGGCTGAAACTCCCTCTTCCTCAACCCACTTCAAGTCTGTATCCTTGTAGCAAAGGCCGGGCTCCCTGATCGCCACCTTGGTTTGCCGGCCGCCCTCCTCAAAGACCATGGATCGCAGGTCAAATGCGGGCAGTACGAGCGGATCATTCTTGTAGCTGTCGTACAAGCGGTAGAGGCGATAAAAGGACTCATAGGAAATAAATAATTCACCGCCCTGGGCACCACCAGCTTTAGTGTCCCCGTAGGTAGCCAGGCAGACGTCGGGGTGCTTCTTTAAAGACATGGTGGTCTCTGCGAAAACGGCATTGGGTGCTCCGGGGTCTCCAGGCCAGAGGATGTTCAGGACGATGACATTGGAGCCGCCAGCGGCCAAGAGGCCATTGCTGTCCTTTGCGCAGTTCCGCCCCGGAGGTGATTTGAGGATTAACTGACGGATAACGGGGTCGACCCGGCCAAATATCCGAGCGGCCTCCCAGTCCCTCAGGGACCAGGATGACTCAGGCCAAACGGTGGAACCCCAGAAAACAGAGTTTCGTTCGAGAGTGACCCGTTCGTCGAACCCCCACTGGTTAGCTTCCATGGAATAGTCGCGATTCGCGAACCAGGATGAATCTTTACGATTAACGGTGGCGGTCACACATGCCGCGTTGGCGGGGCAAGTCAGGTCTGCGGGCGGATAATCATTACTGTGCGGGATCCCGCCAAAAATTCGTTCGTAAACCCCTCCATTAACGCGGAGACCGGAAAGGTTGAAAAAATTTTCGGAAAAGGTTTTCAAATCCTTGGCCAGTGAGGTCTTTTTATCGCGGGATGATCCTGGCGCACTAAACTCCACCTGAAGCTCCGCTGCATTCATCACATATAGGAGACGCGCCTCCAGATACGCGTGGTGATTGTTAAAGTCATGCGGTGCAGCCGCAAGTGACAGTGCCCCCTGAAATGGACTGAGAAGAGCATTCCAGGCTTTGCTTTCGTTCCCTAATAAACTGTTGGCGGCCCCCCCGCTGAGATCTATGTATAGGTTTTGGTGATCTTTGTTACTGTAATTACCCATATTGGCCGCGAAAAACCTGGCCAGTACGAAGCGTTCCAGGTCGTTGGGCCAGGCGCAGGGCTTCTTGCTCTGGTCTGAATCCGCTGGCTTCTGAGCCTCTGCCGACTCAGCTGGGACGGCAAGATACCTGAGAGGAAGCCGCCAAGTGACGATTCCGGGCGGGAAAGGAGTGTAATTCTCACCGCCTACCGTCTCAGAAAATTCTCCCATTTGCGTGAAATGCAGGACGTCTCCGGGCAGGAGAAGCACACGTTGACCGGTGAAAATCAGCTCATCTAGCTTTTCCAGAACCGCAACAAGCCTGTCAGTTGTGAATGAAAGTCCTTCTTTGGGAGAAATCAAAATATCCAGATCTTTCGGATATGTGAAGCAACCCCTTGGATCCGAGTCCATGGCTCGGCGTATGTTTTCGTAGCCAAGGTCCGGGGGCCTGACGGCCCGTAGGGGAAGCATGGTCTTCATCGTCAGGCCTCCCAGGCCCGTCTCAACAGGTGCTGCGGCCAGCGCCCCTGCACCTTGGACTGTCATGGAGCCATCGAGTGGACGACGAATGCAAGGACTTTGCCCTTCTTTTCCTGATGTCGTTCCCCCTGTCAAAAAGAGCAAAAGAACCAAAACCACGATTCGTTTCATGGCAGAAGTGGCGACCATTTTCAGGCTCCTTGGAAAAGCGTGACGAAGAAGTTTCGTCATCTTCCATTGAATTTTTATTTAAGTCATGTTAAGGGGGAGTATATTCACTGTAGCCTAATAACTGTCAAATTGTCAAGCATTTCATGGTTGACAATTTGGTCCCGCAACCCAAAAGGTACCAAACTGCGCTCAACGCGAAAATTGCTAAAACCCGCTTCCCAGCATGCCAGCGCCCCGTCCTGGGGTTCTGTAACCCGCCTTTTCTTCAAGCCCGAAAGCTACCTGAAAACCGCTTTTCAATGACATGTGATATCAACACGTTATGAATGGCCGGATCTTTATGATTTCATCACTTTTCATAAGGACATCAACCTTGGAATAGTTGCTCGAATGAGGACCAGATTGCGCTGGCCGTGGCGGGCATCTTGGACATCATCAAAGGGGTCCGGGCGTTGGGGCTTCCGGTTCACGTTCGCGGGTGCCGGGGGAACCACGGGCGTCAGAACAAGTACGCCCCGATGGAGAACAACTACGATTTCATCGTCATGCAGATGCTTCGGATGCTGTCCTATTATGAAGACCCGACCGGGACCAGCGTCGAGTACGCCACGACAACGCCTTACCTGAATTTCAAGATCAAGGGCTGGAACATCCATCTGCGGCACGAGGCCCCGGTTCAAACGGAAACGCCTGCGGCCAGGGCAAAGTTCGGGGGCTGGAAAGCGATCCACGACTTCGATGTCATGGTCTACGGACACCGGCATCACCCCGGAAACGGAACCTACCTGGACTGCGACACCGTCATGAACGGCGCTCCGATGGGCATTGACGACCTCGCGGAGTCCATGGGGACGTACTCCAGGCCATCACAGGTCTTGTTCGGGATGTCGCCGGATCAGGGTTTCTCGTTCAAGTACAACGTCTATCTGGATCGGTTCGGGTGCGGGGGTGAATTGCAGTATCTCATCGAGCGGTATCCCGCTCTTTTCAAGGAGTGCATAATGAACTGAGGCCTTGAGTCTCATCCGTTAACGACAAACCCCGTTGTGGCTCATAAATCGGAAAATATGAGCCACAACGGGGTTTTGTTATTAATCGGGCTTCGTTCCGTTCAAGACCGCTTTTGCCGCTTTCAACGCGGCCTTCCGAGCTTCAACGGAGCTGAGAAGGGTCGCAAGCTCTGACCATTTCAGCTCGACCCCGTTGGCTCTTGTTATTTTTCCTAAACACCAAGTCAGGCCCGTCATGGTGACGTAACAATCTCCCAGTTGTTCTTTACCATTCGGGGACCGAACTTCCAATTCAAGGCCGTTCTGCTTGATCTCCATGTTCACTTCAAATGATTTGATCCAGACTTTCATGGCAGTCCTTTCTACGGTCGAGATTCAAAGCTATTCTTCCACCGGAACCGCCTCCGGCAACAGGCTGTTCTTCAAAATATGGTGCATCGCCTGTTGCAAAAGGTTTTCCTGAATGACCCGGCCAGGGGCCAGGAACCGCCACTTGTCGTGCTTCCCGTAATACCGAACCTCGTCGATATTTTCGCACAAAAGGTTCGGACACCAAAAGAGGTCGAACGCGGGCAGGGCGAGCTTGTCGCACTCACCATGGCACTTGGTGCAATAGAGTTCGTGCCTTTGGACATCAATCAGGAAATTACAGGCGCGTGAGGACGTTGCGTTCATACTGCTCCTGAACGGCTTCGAAGTCTTGGGTTCCGTACATATCATAAGTGGTTTTGAAACTGGCATGGCGCATCAATCCTTGTGTGGTTTCGATGGAGCAACCAGCGTCCTTGCAAAGACGCGCAAACGTATGCCGCAAAAGGTGCGGGTGAATGTTTCCCGTTTTGCTTTTGGGGTTTGGGTTCTTGATCGCTGCACGTTTACCAACCTCGGTGACGATGCGGTTCACTTGGACAAGGGTGATATGGTCCATCCGCTTCTTGGCCGGGAAAACCCAACCAGAGTCGCGCCCGGTGAGAAAGAACTTGATGTCTTGGAGCAGGTCGGGCGGCATGGGGACGACGCCGGGGAGCCTGCCCTTGCCGACAAAGGAAATGCGGTTCCGGGTCCAGTCGATCTTCTCGGCCCGGATAGAGGCGACTTCTTCCCGACGCATACCGCAATGGGCCATCAGGCGGATTATGATGCGCTCACGCAGATTTTGACAGTTGAAAATTAGCGCCTTCACCTCAGTGGGTTTGAGCGTGTACGCCGATGTTCTCTGGGGAAGTGATGCCATTTTTCAGGCATAGCACAAATCGTGACATGAATGTAAACAAAAAAATAGCCCCAGCCTGGAAGACATCTCCAGGCGGGGGCTATTTTCACGAAGCGTTTACTATAAAAATCATCAATGTTACATTTTGGTTATAAATTCGATGGGAAGGTATTCGGGATGAACTGGAAAAGCACAATCCTGGCGTTTCGATGTAACGCTTTGCTCAAAGTGTTACATCGGGGGCTTTGAGCTTGATTTCGTGATGTTTGCAAAGGAACCGGTCAAGATAGCCCCGCGATGTCAGCGTATGTCAGCGGGTGCCGGGCAATTCGCCCATGACGAGAACCTTGATCGCCCGGTTGGTTTTCTGCGGACTCTCGTCGCGCCAGTAATCGGTGGTTTGGCTGTGGCTCGAATCCAAATTTTAGGCAATCCAATATTTAGCCATTGATGGAACATCACAAAAATGATAATTGTTCAAAATGATGATCACGCAGAAGTTCCGATTTACCGAATTCCGACACACTCTGCGGACAAGGTAAAATTTTACTACCCTATACTTCAGGCCACATGCCCTAAGTGCCAGCGTTTCGTAAAGGACACGCGCGATGAATCCTGTATTGAAAAAAGCCTATAACAACTGCAAGCCCGATGAATATCTGAAATGGAACGATGACCGGTATGTTTCGCTAAGCGCCATGGGACTTCGCGGAAGCGACGGCGATATCGTCGCGGAACTGGAAGACGCCATCGCCATCGCTGACGGGGAAGCGCACCTTCTGTTTTCGGGCTTTCGGGGCAGCGGAAAGACAACGGAGCTTTTAAGGCTTCAGCATCAACTTGAAAAAAATGGATATGTAGTGGTCTACGTTGATACCGATGAATACCTTAATCTGACTGTACCCGCAACGGTTTCTGATCTGTGGATTTCCATTGCAGCCGGATTCAGCCGTTTTCTTATGGATAAAAAATATATCGATAATACCCAAAGCTTTTGGAAAAGATTACAGTCTTTTCTGGAGCAGGAAATAAAAATTGAAAACTTCAAGTTCGGCGTATCCGGGGTGGCTGAACTGGAGTTAAGCCTAAAGCAGAATTCCGAGTTCAGGGATAAACTGAATAAGGCCCTGGAGGACAAGAGACCCCGGCTGGTGAAGGAATGCCGTGGGTTTCTGGATGAGTCAATCGGAGAAATCGCCAGGAAAAACCCCGCGACGCTGGGAACCGTTTTAATTCTGGACAGCTTTGAAAAACTGCAAGGGGACGCCAGGAATGAGGATGAGGTCAGGCAAAGTGTCGAAACAATGTTCATCCGCGACTGGAAACTTTTAAAAACCCCCTGCCACGCCATTTACACGGTGCCTTCGTGGCTTTCCTTCACCGAAACAGGTGCGGACTGCGACCTGGGAAGAACCTATTTGCTTCCCATGTGCAAGGTATCCGAAAGAGAGAAGAATGATGATGGTGGATACAAGATATCGCCCTACCAGGGCGGCATTGACGCAATGCTGGACCTGCTTGGGAAAAGGATGAACCTTGAACAAATTTTCGGAGGCCGCAAGCAGGTAGAGCCTTTGGTGATTCTGAGCGGAGGTTATCCGCGCGACCTGCTTCGCATGATCCGGGAAGTGATACTGCGCAATACAAAAACCGAGGCTTTGCCCATCTCGCCGGAAAAGCTCAGGTCAGACATTGACAGGGTTATAGAAATTTATACAGAATCTTATGAACTGGGCCTGGACGGCGCTGATTTGCCTCTTTTGTGCAAAGTCGCCATTAACCACAGCTTGAGCGGCTGGACCGGTAAAGACAAGTTACGACTTGCCAGGCTTTTTGACAGGCATTTCGTGCTTTCGTACCAGAATGGGGAAAAATGGCTGGACCTTCATCCCCTTCTCAGCAATACCTCGGTAATGAAGAATGCTCTTGAAGAGTGCAAGGCTGAAAAGGACAAGGCCAAAGAGGGCGAGCCTTGATGAGTACCGAAAGAGGGACCCCTGTATTCCTCGGAAAGGAAGGGGAGGAGCAATACTCTCTCCTTCGTGACGCATTGGAAGTGGGGGAGGGTTTCGAGCTTTTTTTTGTTTGCAGTTCTTCCCCGAACGTCCTCAAGGAAATTGACAACCGTCTGAAGTACAGCGACATTCCCGGAAACACCCACCTTGATTTTTTTTACGAAAATCCGGCAGACCTTTCCCGTCTTTTGGAAAAGCTTCTTCAGGTTCAAAGCCCGGCGGAAGGCAGGCATATTATAGCCGTAAGGTCGGAAGGCCGTGAAGACGAACTTCGGGCCGGCTGGACCAATGCCCTGATTTTATTGAATGAGCAGCGGAACAGGCTAATAAGGGCCTGTCCTTCGGCAATCCTTCTTATGGGGCCTCCGCTTGTTTTTCTTCTTGCCCAATCCGTAGCCCCCGATCTTTGGTCCGTTCGCTCATCGAAGTTTGTTTTTCCCGCAATTGCCGGTGATCAGACTCCATTTCTTTTCCAAAACATACGGTCAAGTGGCGGCTCCGACATCCTCCCCCATGAATTGAAGGATGGGGAATATTACGATGGCCTTGCTTCGGCCCTTGAAGCAAGCGGCAACAAGGCCGAGCGTATGAGCCGGGCCAGGCTGCTTCGGTCTGCGGCGGACGCCTGGGCCATGCGGGGAAGGCCCAGGGATGCTTTTGCGGCGCTGGACAAGGCTCTGGCCATCCATGAATTGCACGATAACCCGGAAGGAAAAGCAGGGATTTTAAATGATCAGGCGTGCATTTTGGCCACTATAGGCGAAATTGACCGGGCGAATGACCTTTGGAACCAAGCCTTGCTGCTTGCCGAAAAAGCGGGTGACGATAAGCTCAAGGCGGAAACTCTCAATAATATGGCCGGAGTCATAGCCCGACAGGGCGACGTTACCCGCGCCATGGAGCTTTGGGAGGAGGCTCTCAGAATTAACGAACAGCTGGGAGAGGTTCGGGGCAAGTCGGCGACACTTCACAATATGGCCGGAGTTTTTGCTCAGCAGGGGGATGTACCCCGCTCAATGAAGCTTTTGGAAGAGTCCCTTATATTAAAGGAGCAGATTGGAGACGTCCAAGGCAAAGCGGCGATCCAAGCAAACATGGCCTTGGTAATAGCGAAGCAGGGCGACTTAACCTTCGCAATGAAACTTTGGGAAGAATCATTGAAAATTGCTGATCAGATCGGCAATGTTAATGGAAAGGCAGCGGCCCTTTCCAATATAGCTGGACTCATTGCCCGACAGGGCGACGTTTCCCTCGCAATTAAACTTTGGGAGGATTCCTTTAAGTTATTTGATAAGATGGGTGATGTTTCCGGCAAGGCTGCAACCCTTCACAATATGGCACAAGTAATTGCACTCCAAGGAGATGTTGTCCATGCAATGAAGCTTTGGGAGGATTCTTTTAAGCTAAGGGAGCAGGTAGGCGACATTCATGGCAAGGCCGCTTCACTTCACGAACGGGCGAAATTCATTGCTCAGCAGGGCGATATCCCCCGTGCCATGAAACTATGGGAAGAGTCGCTAAAGCTATTTGACCAGATCGGCGATGTTTCCGGCAAGGCTACAACCTTAGCAAATATGGCAGGAGTGATAGTGGAGCAGGGTGATGTTTCCCGCGCAATGAAGCTTTGGGAGGAGTCGCTTGAGATAAACAATCGTCTTGGAGATGTTCGGGGCAAGGCAGCTACGCTTCACAATATGGCAGGGGCAATAATGAAACAGGGTGATGTTTCCCGTGCAATGAAGCTTTGGGGGGAGTCACTTGAGATAAACAATCGTCTTGGAGATGTTGAGGGCAAAGCGGCTACCCTTAATGATATGGCGGGAGTGATTTTTCAAAAGGGAGATATTTCCCGCGCAGTTGAGTATTGGGAGGAAGCCCTAAAGCTGCATGAGCAGATCGGTGATTTTTCCGGCAAGGCTGCAACCCTTCACAATATGGCCTGGGTCCAGGAGCGGCAAGGGAATCCTGCAAAGGCACGGGAACTATACCTGCAAGCAGCTGGGCTTTTGGGAAAGTCCAAGGCTTTTATGGCTATGGCCAAAGTTTTAGGGAATCTCGGTTCGATGGAAGGCGAGGATGCCCTCAAGTTCCTTGCTCAAGCACTGTGGCTGAACCTGCGGATTCCGCTTCCCCTTGAGGATGCGATAAACCTTGCCAGGGTCTTGGTAAAAAAAATCGGCCCTGCCTCCGAAACCGCGCTTTTAACGGCTGCTGCAGCCGTTTATTTAGTTAAAACCCGTGGAAATATGAATCCAAAGCTAAAGCGGCTTCATGAAGAAGCCTCTGATCTCTTGGGCCGTTGCGCCCAGGCTCGCGGCATAACTGCTGAAAAATACGTGGGCTGGGCAAGGGAAGCAAAAATTGATGATTCTTCATATATTATACCCGCGTTGAATGAAAAGCTTGAGGAGATAATAAAAGACTCCTGGCTTTTCGACCCTGCCGATGTTCCACCGCTTTGATTCGTTGATAGGAGATAAGGCCAAAGCGTCACCCGTTGCGATCCTCGCCTGACGCACTACGGCAGTCTGATCCCGGACTTTTTTTATCCAGTCAAGCTCCATCGTAAGCCTGCCGATCTCGCTGAAGAGCCGTTCCGGCTCCCGATGGGCCACCGCAGGCTTGGGGCCCGCCTGCCTTCAAAAAGAGTCCTGGCGTGTTCCTGAATCTCCTTTTTCCACAGACCGACCTGGACCGGATGAACTCCGTACTCCTGGCCGATCTCGTTGATCTTCTTTGCGCCCCGCAATGCCTCCAACCCCACCTTCGCCTTGAACTCCGGCATGTGGACCTTCCGCTTCTTTGCCGCACAGCTTAAACCACTGTCTGAATACCGTGTCCACTATACTTTTACGAAAGTGGATCTCGTGTTTTATTCCGATCATTTGTGTCTCCTTTTTCATAAAGCGTTTACTGGAAAAAAGGCCCATGTAACAGTTTGGATTAATTGTTACATTCTGGTTATAAAAGCGCGGGGAAGGTCTTCAGGATGAACTGGAAAAGCGTTGGCCTGCCCCCGTTGTTTGGACCACTTTAAATGTTAGAACCGGTATGACACACCATCCTTGTCGGGAGCCCCCGCCGGAGGCATCCCCGCCCGTCGCCCGCGATTTCATCCAAGCACGAGCAAGCCG